>NZ_APGP01000045.1:0-2206 GCF_000404025.1 Caldicellulosiruptor sp. F32 | reverse complement strand
ATTTTACCATGGCTGGTATATCATACATTTACTATTAAAATCTCAGCCCCCATAGACCTATATCCTCTGCAAAAGTTTTATCTTTTGGATATTACACTCATTAGCATAAGTAAATTCCAATGCTAAAGGTCTTGTTTTTTTTCTTTTGTTTTCTTTCAATTCATTTTCTGTAACAAACAGTTTTAAATTTTATCGCATGGGATATTTTAAATTTATTTTCTAGGTAATTTGTACTTAATAATTATATTTTTTTTAACTAAAACTTTTATAAAAACTATTAAGGACAATAAACTCAAGAGTCATGTTTTATTAAAAATCTTGGATATATTATAATAGCATTTAGTTCTTCTGTTTCAGAATTTACAATTAATGAGAAAAATTCTTCCATATATGATATCTTTCTTATTAACTCATTATCGTTTAAATAAATATATGTATATTTTTCCTCTGGATTAACTGTGACAAAAATGGAACAGTTTTTTAAAAGATAAAACTCTTCAATTTGTTCTTTATATGGAATATTAATTGGTAGTTCGAAGAAGGAAATTTCATTGGTTCCTATATAATGTTTTATAAAAAAATTTTTAATTGGTAGTAAATAAGTATGGAAAGGACGATATAATAAAAAGTATCTATTCTCTTCTATATATACTGGACGTATTTTTTCTGAGGGAAAAGGTAGGGACCCTATAAAAGCTCTTTTTTTCGTTTCTAGATTGTAAGTAAAGATGTCGGTTCTTTTTGTCAAAAAATTTTCTTTTACATAAGGTATAAATGGAGAATCGATATAAAGAGAATGACTTTTTATACTGTAAAAAAAGCCATAATTAGGTTTTCCATAGTTTAAAAAACTTAATGTTTCAGAATACTCAACTTTATCAATTATATATTTAGATAACGCAGGCATTACACCGCTGATTAAATCTTGAATTAACTCTTCACAAGGAATAATCAGTAAAGTTTCAATCTTATTAATTATATCTTCACCTAAATTAAAATAGTATCTTTTTTCATCTGAGCTAATTCTACCAGTTTTAATAAATAGATAATTTCTGTTTTTGAATTTTTTTATTTCTGCGAATGAAATTTCGCAAATATAGTGGTTATCTGTTATAAATGCATCAAGATAAAATTCAGATTTATTATATAGGTCAATAATCAGAACAAATTTATCTTTAAAATTTTCACAATTATTTATGAGCATTATATATCTTTCATTTAATGCCAATACGTGAGTTGTAGATGGAATAAGCATATCTTTGTTTTCATTTTCTTCAGAAAACTCCATAATAAAACTGAACAACAAGCTCTCCTCTTTTTTTGCTAAATCTACACTAAATATTCTAATTTCACTAACTTTAGTACTAGTTGAGGTTATTGTGTAACCAGTTAGAGTAAATTTCTCCTCATCAAAAAAAATTATTTGAGATATTTTATTTTTGAGTTTATAACTAATAGTTTGTTCGACCTTGCCATTTTTAAAGGATAAAACTATAATAGATTCAATAATACTTCCAAGTATATCGTTCTTTTCCATAACAAACAGTATATTATTACAACTTTGATAAATAGGATGAAAAGATAACATGTCTTTATTAGCAAAAAAATTATAATGATTATATGTAATTTTATGATAATTGTTTAACATTTCTGATAAATCATATACAGGAATTTCAAACATTATTTTAAAAATTCCCTCCTAATTTTCAATTATTTTTGGCAATGAGGGTTGCCAGAAGTATTTAATAATGACAACCCTCAAGAAAGCTATTTGAAAAATTTCAATATAAAAGATAAAAAATATGAGCAGGAATTTTAGTATCCTTATTCATATAAATATGATAATGATAAAAATAATTAGGCATGCTTCCATGAATTTCTGGTCCATAAACATATCCACCAAATGTGATATAATTTTTTGCTACTGAATCAGCAAGATTTTTAGCCTTGATTTTATATTTACAGAAAACATCTAACCAATTATATACTCTCATATAAGCTTCTGAATAATCTATTGCTGGACCGATATAAAGAATACCATTTTTTATTGCTGCTTTATAATAATCATAGTTTCTGTTTTTAACATTTTCAATTACTTCACTTGCCTCTACGTATTTTTCTCCAAATAATTCAATTACTTTACCACTTAGCAAAAGAGAAGCTATTAAAGCTTCTGCAAGCCCTAAGGCTATTGGGATAGCAATGG
>NZ_APGP01000044.1:0-64413 GCF_000404025.1 Caldicellulosiruptor sp. F32 | reverse complement strand
AGATTTTGGCAAGTATATAGAAATAAAAGTCTATAGTCTCCAAAAGCCAGCGCTTGGAAATGTTGAGGAATGTTTGCCCACACTTAGTGATGCTTATTATTTGACTCTTAATCTAAAAGGGGATGGAAGTTTTCAATGAGCAGCATAAAACTTTTTGTTAAAGCTGCAGGGTTATTTAAGATTTTAGGTATAGCTATTGTCAGCCTTTTGTTGCTATTTGCTCCTTTAATTAAGCATTATACGGTTGGGGATGCAACTAATATAAAAATTCATTTTTTAGACCCAAATCATTTTACAACAGAGCGATATATGACTGTGTTATTTGTTTATTATGAAAAAATAATTGCAGCTTTGACAGTTGTGTGGTTGGTAGAATTTTTTGGTGATGATTTTGAGGGTGGAATTATTAATCTAATTAAGGTATATTATTATGGTTATAAAAATGCTTTTTTAACAAAATTTAAGATTGCGGTATTACCAACGTGTTTAACTTTAGTCACTGGTTCAATGTTGGGAAAAAAAATAATAGATGATTGTTTGATTCAATTAGAAAATTTTTACAAAAAGTCTTATGTTCCTATTTCGTATTTTGAAATATTTTTGAGGGTGTTACCAACTATCATTTTTTTTATAGGTTTATCTCTTGTTATTCTTTATTATTCACGCAGCAGAGTAATAACCTATACTGTTTGCTGGGGACTGATATTATCAGAGTTGATTACATTTGGAAGTTTTCGCTTTTTATCTCCATTTATTAATGCTTCAAGAGGCAAAACTTTTTCAGATTGGTCTTTAAACATTTTGTTAACAAACAGAATTGCTTATGCATTTATCGGAATTTTTCTATCATGGATTGTTATTCGAAAAGTAAAAAATGTATAAACAACATAACATAACTTATAGAGTTTATTGCAGAAAATGATTTAAAAGAGGTGAAAATGAGTTAGAGTTAAAAAAGAGCTACTCCGAAAAATAAAGGATTTAACGTGATACTTTAAATATCAATAGTAATTCCAATAGTAAAAGAATTTACGAAAAACAAAAAACCTCTCTCTTGATTAGAATATAAGAAAATCCAAGAGAGAGGCTTTATGTTATTTTTAAAAATCCCGTTTTTAATACCCTCTTGCAAGGTAAATGTAACCTTTTTCAACATCACATGCAAGGTTTACACTTTTTGTACTTGATTTTGCAAGCAGGGCATTTGATGATGCATAGCCGATGTAAAGAGTATCGTATCTTTCTACACGGGTGTAATCACTCGTGGTGCAGATGATCATTGATGGCGCTTTTCTTGATTTTAAAAGTCTTATGAGTATATCTTTTTCATTTTGCTTGAGACTTTCAAAGGGGATGTCCAAAACAACAATCAGTGGTTTTTTCTCAGCTGATAGATTTTTAATCCTAATCCACTGATAGAACGAAAAATCCAAAATTGAACCACTTTTGGTTCTTAAAAATACTATGTTAAACTTTTCATTCTTTTCATATGGTGGATTGCCCTTTTCAAGATTGTAACATTTCAAATAGCTGCCAAGATTGGATTCTACCTTTTTCTTGGTGTCACTTGGCAGACTTTCAAAACTCTTTGTCAGTAAAATTACAGACGATTTTGCAAGCTTACTATCGAACTTTGCAACATACTGGTTTATAGCTTCAACAGGCGGTAAATTTACAACATTACCTTTCAGATTGTCAATCCAGATATAACCTTGTGTTTTTTGAGGGATGAGCAAAATATAGTCTAAAGTTTTGTAACTCTCTACATTCAAGGAATAGCTTTTAAAATTGTCGCTTTTGCTCTGAGGTATTTCAACCTCTTTTTGAGTGCCATTTGGCATTTTAAAGCCAAGGTATACTTTGACATTTTTTGCGCAAAGGTCAAATGAAATTTTACTTATGTTTGTAAGGTCGACAGGAGTTTTAAAGTTGAGCTTAAAGCTTTTGCCTTTTGTCGATGAGACGCTGAAATAGACCTTATTTGAATATTTTCCTTGTGTCTTGTTCTTTGATGAAAGAAACATCGAAACACCTTTTGGCCAGCTCAAGGCAAGGTAATCAAACGACCTAAGAAGCTGTAAAGTCTCACCTATTCCAACGGGTATACTGCATTTTAAATCCTTGTAAGAAAATGTTACAAAGCCTCTAAAATTAGATTTTGCTATAAAACTTCCGTCTTTGAACTCAAAAGCAGGATTTTTTTCTACTTGAACTTTTCTTGGGTCTATCTCTTTAAAGTGGCCAAGCTTATCTTTTATATAAAACCTTAGCCTTGCCGACTCACCGGGCAAAAGGTAAAGCTGCTTTTTATTTGTGGTCAAAATCTCCGGTTTGTACACCGAAATCTTTTTTTGTGCAAAAGCTTTCTGGTACACATCTTCATACACACAAGATATTGTAACAACACCATCTTTGTAAGGAGTAAATATGCCATCTTTTATGTCTATCTCGTAAGCATCTTGGTATACCTTCAAATATACAGCATCATATGTAATTGTATTGTAAAATCTGTCCTTTGCATATACCTTTATAGGATACTCTTCGCCTGCAAAGACCCTGTCAGGACAGTCTATATAAAATGTGGCAATTTTATCATCCCTGTATTTGTAAAAAGCTGCTATTGAATCAAAGACCCTTCGGGTCTCACCTGTGTTATAAAAAGCTTTGTACTTTCCATCATTGTCCTTTGCAATAAGCTGTGTGGAATACCCGCCATCAAGGTTTATGGCTGTCCACACGCCAATTGACTGCAAGAATCTTGCAAGCTCGCCTTGAGTTGCACCAATGCTCTTTCCATTTCGCCCGTCAACTGCAACAAGATAGAGGTATCGACCGGTTTTGTCAATGCCAATTGCAGATCGTGGATGCCTTCCTGCAATCTCATGTGTAAAAGATGGTATTTTGCCGTCTTTTAACAAGAAGGTATTACCAGATGCCGCAGCTTTTATTTTCTCAAGTGGAATGGAAAGGTCTATCTTTAAACTTACTTTGTCGCCCACTTTGAAGTTTGCTTTCAGGTTTTTTGCATAGTTTCCTGTTGCCGCCAAAAGATATTCGCTCTTGTCCAAGGCAACAGCCTGCTCTTCTTCTCTGATATCTTTGATGATGCCATCTTTTATGATAAGCTCCACAATTCCCTTGTACTTGTTCCCGATGGTTTTTTGAACATAGTCCCCTGTGAACAAAATAGGGTATGTCAAATCGCCTGTGAACTTGTTTACATGTGCAATCTTGAATTCATAACCAGAATCTAAGTTTACAAGCTTGTATGAAAGACCATTTATATAGTCAAAAAGAATTTCATTTGAGGTTGTATATACAAATGCTGGGAAGGTATTTTGCTTGTTATTTGGTGAAGATATAATCTTGCCACCTGATACAGAAATTCCAATTGGCCAAATCTTATTGTAATTTGTCTTGGTGTTTGTGTAAAAGAAGTTTGCGTTTATTGCAGCAATAGGGTTTTTGTCGATTTGACTTGAAACCATGTTATATACAAAATCACCGGTGTTCGCAACTTTTGACTTTACCACATCAAAGTCAAATCCACCATCTATAAGGTCAAGCTTTATGCAATTTATATCCACAAACCCTTCATCTGTCAAAAGTTCATACTTTTCATAATATGTACGAGGAGCAATCTGCTGTGTGGTTTTAAATCTCAAGATTTCTGTATACGGCTTTGCAAATGCTGATAGGATGAAGGACAAAATTGTCGCAAAAGAGATAAAACTTAAAAACTTTTTCATCTTCACACTTGCCTCCAGTCTTTTGTGATGAAAATTGCAAAAGTTTAGTCTTTTAATCCCCATATATTTCTCTTTATAGCATTGAAGACCAAATCCTTGGTGGCGGGATGAAACTGTTTTAAGCTTTTTACAAACTCTTTCATTCTTTGCCTGTTAGTTTTTCCATTTGCAGGACATGGGTTTGTGATTACGGGAAGCTCAAGTTTTCTTGCAGCAGCCCTCAAGTCATGTTCTTTTAAATAAATCATAGGTCTTATAGTTGTAATTTGAGTTCTGTCAAGGTATGTCTTTGGTGAAAAACAATAGATTCTTCCTTCAAAAAAGAGGCTCAGGAAAAACGTTTCAACCACGTCATCCAAGTGATGGCCGAGCGCAACCTTGTTACAACCAAGACTTTTTGCTGTTGAGTTAAGTATTCCACGCCGAAGGTTTGCACAAAGCGAGCAAGGATTTTCTTCTTTTCTAATGTCAAACACAATCTGCTTTATTTGCGATGGCACAAGATGAAATTCAACATCTATTTTA
The DNA here is from genome assembly GCF_000404025.1 of Caldicellulosiruptor sp. F32. NCBI lineage: Bacteria > Bacillati > Bacillota > Caldicellulosiruptorales > Caldicellulosiruptoraceae > Caldicellulosiruptor > Caldicellulosiruptor sp. F32. Next base: position 60,139 of record NZ_APGP01000044.1, on the reverse strand, counting down.
TCACAAAATTCTTTGATTGGCAAAAAATCCATTCCCTCAAATCCCATATCAACCGTGATAGCAACAACATCAAACTTTTTGGGGTAAAATCTTCTCATGAAGCTCAAAGTGTAGAGCATAGTGAGACTATCTTTTCCGGCAGAAACACCAACTGCAATCTTGTCTCCTTCTTCTATCATTTCAAAATCTTCTACAGCTTTTCTCACCTTGCTAAAGATATGCTGCATTTTTCATTCCTCCAAATGCTATTATTTTGATTTATATTGTAGACATTATAGAATTATACCATGTTTGCTATCATATAAGGAAGTTAAAAATTCCTCATTCCCCCCTCTTGACGAAAATCAAAAATGGTGCTATTATATAAATGCTGATGGCGGGGTGTAGCTCAGCTTGGTAGAGCACGTGGTTTGGGACCATGGGGCCGGAGGTTCAAGTCCTCTCACCCCGACCATTAGAATAGATTGTTAAAAAGGGTATTGACAGAAAGGTAAAGCCTATGCTAAAATACAAAAACGTCGACTCTTAAAAAACAAGAGAGTAAAAAATGGAGGGGTACCCAAGTGGTCAAAGGGGGCAGACTGTAAATCTGTTGCCGCAGGCTTCGTTGGTTCGAATCCAACCCCCTCCACCACTAAGGCTAAAAATGGTGCTGGCGTAGCTCAATCGGTAGAGCAGCCGACTTGTAATCGGCAGGTTGCGGGTTCGAGTCCCATCGCCAGCTCCATTTAATTTAATAAAAAAATAACAGGTGCGCCATTAGCTCAGTTGGTAGAGCAGCTGACTCTTAATCAGCGGGTCTGGGGTTCGAGTCCCTAATGGCGCACCATTTAAATGCGCGCCCATAGCTCAGCTGGATAGAGCAACGGACTTCTAATCCGTAGGTCAGGGGTTCGAATCCTCTTGGGCGCGCCATTTGTTTTTGAGAGTTTTGATGGTTGGAATAGTATTATAAACATTTTATTTGATGATTATCTTTCAGCTATCTAAGAGACTGCAAAAATTTAGGGTAACTGCTCTGCTATCGTAGGTGCAGTTACCCTTTATATTTTGTTTGCTAAAATACGTGATTTAATTTACAGCATTATAATAAACTTAAACGAAAATGAAATATTTATACCTCTTTAGTTGTGGCAGCTCATGTTTTTTTTCATAGCTCATACTGATGGCCTTTTCGCCTTTTGCCCATAAGAGGACCTTCCAGCCAAAACATTGTTGTGTCCTCTAAAGCTTCTACAATTTCATGAAAATCACCCATCCTTGTCCAGAGCATGTCACCTTTTTCAAGTATGTATTCCTTATCTTCTGAAATCACTTTCAGTTTTCCTTCGAGTACAAAATAGTACTCATCACAGTCGTGTGTATGTCTTTCTACAATGTTTTTTTGTCCTTTTTTATAATAAGCAATTCCCCACGAGGAAAATCCTGGGTCACCAAACAATAATGGCTGCTCGTTTATGTTTCGTTTTGGCATTTTCTCACCTCAAAAATTCATTTTTTCTCTTCAGTATGTTATACTTAAATTCTAACTTATAATCATTGCAATTAGAAGATATATTCAAAATTTTTTGTTTTTTATTTTAACACCCAATGTTTTGCAAGTTCTGTACCAAAATTGCAAGTTTTTTATTCTCAACTTGCAAGAAGCAAAAAATTCACCTCAATTTATTATTGATTGTTTAAGAATTTGCTGCTATAATTAAATTTAACACATTGTATACATGTATTATTGTTGTTCTTTGAATGCAAAATATATTAAGATTTTATCAAAAAAGAGAAGAAATGTAAATAAAATTTCAATTTATATACAGGAGGTATAAAAATTGTTAAGAGAAGGGCAAGTTAGGATTCCATCAGGTTGTGCTATTTCTGGGTTTATTAACAAAAAAGGTGTGAGGGTTTCTGGCACAGACATTATAAATTCCATTGCAATTATGAAAGAGAGAGGGAATGGACTTGGTGGTGGGTTTGCAGCTTATGGAATCTATCCTGACAGGAAAGACTGGTATGCTTTTCATCTATTTTTTGATGATATAAAGGCAAAAGAAGATACGGAGCACTTTTTAAACCAGAACTTTGAGATATTAGAAAGTGAAGTAATTCCAACAAGAAAGGTTTCAAGTATTCAGAACGCTCCAATTGTTTGGCGATATTTTGTAAAACCTCTTGAAAAAAGGTTGAGAGACACAGAAAAAACAGAAGAGGACTTTGTGGTGGACAGTGTTATGTTCATAAACAGCCAGATTGATGGTGCATATGTCTTTTCAAGCGGTAAGAACATGGGGGCATTCAAAGGAGTTGGATATCCCGAGGACATAGGCGAGTTTTTCAGAATTGATGAGTACAAAGCATACATCTGGACAGCGCACTCAAGATTTCCGACAAACACACCTGGTTGGTGGGGCGGTGCGCATCCGTTTACGCTGCTTGACTGGTCAATTGTCCACAATGGCGAGATTTCGTCATATGGCACAAATTATAGGTACTTAGAGATGTTTGGATACAAATGTACACTCAGGACAGACACCGAGGTCATGGCATATCTTTTTGACCTTCTTCTAAGAAGGCACAGACTTCCTGTTGAGATTGCAACAAAAGCGTTAGCAGCGCCGTTTTGGAGTGTGATCGACAGGCAAAGCGAACAAGAAAGAGATAAGCTGAGAGCTATCAGGATAGTTTATCAATCATGCCTTGTAAATGGACCATTTTCTATCATTTTAGGTTTCTCAAACGGAATATTAGCATTAAATGATAGGATAAAGCTAAGACCGCTGGTTGCAGCACAAAAAGGCGATTTTGTGTATGTTGCATCAGAAGAGTCGGCTATTAGAGAGATTTGCAAGGATCCAGAAAAGGTCTGGATGCCAAAGGGTGGCGAAGCTGTTTATGTTACTTTGGACGAAGGGGTGATAGTATGATTTCGCTATATGAAAACGAATTTGAGGTCGTAAGGGACGAGCTAAAGTGTATTCGCTGTAAAGTATGTGTGAGACAGTGCGCAAACGAAGTTCATGAATATGATGAAGAAGAAGACAGAGTGGTTGCAGATTCTTCAAAATGCGTTGCATGCCACAGATGTGTTGTAATGTGCCCAACAAAGGCGCTGACAATCAAAAAGACAGAAAATGCATTCAAAGAGAATGCAAACTGGCTACCTTCTTATATAAATGAAATATACAAACAAGCAGAAACAGGCGGGATACTTTTAACTGGTATGGGAAATGACAAGCCAATACCAATTTACTGGGATAGACTCTTAATAAACGCAAGCCAAGTTACAAATCCGTCGATTGACCCGCTGAGAGAGCCGATGGAGCTTAAAACCTTTATTGGTAGAAAACCTGACAAGCTTGAGTTTGATGAAAATGGTAATCTTAAAACCAAACTTCCGCCACAGCTTGAGTTAGAAGTACCTATTATGTTTTCTGCGATGTCGTTTGGCTCTATTTCACTCAATGCTTGCGAGTCTTTGGCGGCAGCAGCAGTTGAGGTAGGAACATACTGGAATACAGGTGAAGGTGGCCTTCATCAAAAGCTTTACAAGTACAAAGAAAGAGCAATAGTTCAGTGCGCATCAGGAAGATTTGGAGTTGATGTTGACTATTTGAATGCAGGTGCGGCAATTGAGATAAAGATAGGTCAGGGTGCAAAACCAGGGATTGGCGGGCACCTTCCTGGTGAGAAGGTTGGTGAAGAGGTATCAAGAACAAGGATGATTCCAATTGGTTCTGATGCAATCTCACCAGCACCACACCATGATATTTATTCAATTGAAGACTTAAGACAGCTCATTTTTGCGCTAAAAGAGGCAACAAACTACACAAAACCAGTTGGTGTCAAGATTGCAGCAGTTCACAACGTTGCAGCAATTGCCTCTGGTATTGCAAGAGCTGGCGCTGACTTTATCACAATAGACGGTGTCAGAGGCGGAACAGGTGCAGCACCGCTTAGAATAAGAGATAATGTTGGTATACCTATTGAGCTGGCTTTGGCAGCGGTGGACTCAAGACTTAGAGAAGAAGGAATTAGAAATCAGGTGTCAATCATTGTTGCAGGTTCAATCAGAAACAGCGCAGATGTTGTAAAAGCCATTGCACTTGGTGCTGATGCTGTTTTCATTGGAACAGCAGCGCTAATTTCCTTGGGGTGCCACGTTTGCCAAAAGTGCCACACTGGAAAGTGCAACTGGGGTATTGCAACACAGGACCCTGTTTTGGTAAAAAGACTAAATCCAGAGATTGGTGCAAGAAGAGCAGCAAACTTGCTTCGTGCATGGGCTCATGAGATAAAAGAGATGCTGGGTCTGATGGGGATAAATGCTTTGGAGAGCTTGAGAGGAAATAGACTTATGCTTCGAGCAGTAGGACTTACAGAAAAAGAGATGGAGATCTTAGGTGTGAAGCATGCAGGAGAGGGGGTCTAAAAAGGTGGCAAAGAAGATATTTCCAAAAGAAGAGGTGTGTGTGGGCTGCCATTTGTGCGAGGTCTACTGTGTGTATGCCCATTCTAAATACAAAAAGCCAACTGTGAAGGCCCATGAGCTTATAAAACTTTACAACAAACATAGGGATTCAAAACCAACTCCAAGGATTTTAGTTGAGGAAAAAAGTGGTGAGTGGACAACCTTTGCACTGCAATGCAGACATTGCGACGATGCCCCCTGCACTAAAGCTTGTATCACAGGTGCTATGAAAAAGCTTGAAGACGGAAGAGTCATCTGCGATGAGGAAAAGTGTGTCGGCTGCTGGTCGTGTATAATGGCATGTCCGCACGGGGCAGTAAGGCGTGGGGAGAACAAAAAAGCAGCATCCAAGTGTGATTTGTGCTTAGAACTTGGCGAGCCTGCGTGCGTGAAGAACTGCCCGAACGAGGCACTTGTAATCAAAGAGGTGTAAAAAAGGGGGAAATGAAGCAAGATGAGATATGTTATAATAGGAAACTCTGTTGCAGCCTGTGGCTGTATTGAGGCGATAAGAAAAGTAGATCTCCAAAACCCTATTGTTGTAATCTCAGATGAAAAGTACAGGGTGTATTCAAGACCACTTATTTCATACTATCTTGGTGGGAAAGTTGACGAGAACAAGATGTATATAAGGGATGAGGATTATTACGAAAAGAACAAGGTAGAAGCAATCCTTGGCAAAAGAGCAGTCTCAGTTGACTTCAAAAACAAAGAGGTTGTGCTTGATGATGGAAGTAAAGTAAAATACGATAAGCTCCTTATTGCAACAGGTGGGAAGCCTTTTGTGCCACTTACAAAAGGATTTGAGCTAAAAAATGTCTTTACATTTATCAAGTTTGACGATGTAAAGGCCATAGATGTGGCTATCAAGAATGGTGCAAAAAAGGCAACAGTTATTGGTGCGGGACTTTCTGGTCTTAAAGCAGCAGAGGCGCTTATCAAAAGGGGCTTAGAGGTTACAGTTGTTGAGCTTGCAAACAGGATTTTGGGCTCTATCTTGGATTTAGAGGCATCAAAGATAGTTCAGGATGAACTGGAAAAACACGGGATTGTTTTTAAGCTTGAAACATCTGTTGATGAGATAATTGGGGATGGCAAGGTTGAAAAAGTAAAGCTGAAAAATGGTGAGGTTTTAGATACCGACATAGTTGTGTTTGCCATAGGTGTTGTTCCAAACATTGACTTTTTGAAAGGGACAGAGCTCAAAATCAACCGTGGAATTGTTGTAGATGATCATATGAGGACAAACATTGAAGATGTATATGCAGCAGGTGACTGCGCAGAGGGGTATGACTGCGTCTATCAGCAGCAAAGAGTAATTCCTATTTGGCCAAATGCGTACAATCAGGGCGAGACTGCAGGTTATAATATGGCAGGAGTTGAAAAGACATTTGACAGAGGCTTTCCAATGAACTCTATAGGATTTTTTGATGTGCATATGATAACAGCAGGAATTGTCATGCCAAACTCAGATGATATAGAGGTTCTTGTAAAGCATGATAAAGAAAAAAATAGCTATAGAAAGATTTACATCAAAAACGGTCGTGTTTTAGGGTTTATGTTTATAAACTCAATTGACAGAGCTGGTATGATAACAAACATGATAAAAGAGGGCTTAAATGTTGAGAGCATAAAGCACAGACTCCTTGACGATGATTTTGGATACTTAGATTTGCCAAAAGAGCTGAGGCAAGAGAAGATTTTAGGGGGTGCAAAAGCTTAAAATGGCAGATAAAGGTAAACTTACAATAGATGCAAAGGGTATACACTACAAAGAACTCAATGAGATGATTGAAAATGCCCTAAATGAGGGGTATAAACAGATAGATTTGATAAACGTAAACGGTCAACGCTATATAGGTGATGGGCTAACTTTCCCAGACAGAAAACTTAACATCTATGGCACCCCTGGCAATGATATGGCAGCCTTTATGAACGGGCTTACAATAGAGGTTTTTGCAAACGGTCAAGACGGTATTGGCAATACTATGAACGCAGGCAAAATCATAGTTCATGGCTCAGCAGGGGATATTATAGGCTATGGTATGCGCGGTGGTGAGATATTTATTAAAGGCGATGTTGGATACAGAGTTGGAATTCACATGAAAGAGTATATGGACAAAGTGCCTGTACTTGTTGTTGGTGGCAAGGCGGGAGATTTTTTGGGTGAGTACATGGCAGGTGGAAGGATTATTGTACTTGGCCTTACTTTAAAGGAAGATGAGGAGATAACAGGGCTTTATTGTGGAACTGGTATGCACGGCGGAGTCATGTATTTAAGAGGCCAGCTTCAGCCGTATCAGCTGGGAAAAGAAGTGAAGATAGTTGATATGGAGGAAGAAGATTACAAGTTTATAGACAAGTACGTAACAGAGTTTGTAAAATACTTTGGCTACAGCAAAGAATTTATAATGTCAAAGCCGTTTTATAAGCTAATTCCATACAACAAGCGTCCTTACGGAAAGCTCTATGCTTATTAATAAAAAATTTTTTAGGTGGCCAGTGGTAATTTTGTTTTTGCCATTGGCCGCTTTATATTATTTTTCTCAAAAGAGGGGGTTTTGCTTTTGGATATTGAAAAGATTTTATTTGAAATGATAAAATACTTTAAAACGGACGTGCGAAGAATAAACCATGCAATAAAGGTATTATCATTTGCAAGGCTGATTGGCAAAATGGAAGGGTTAGATGATAGTAAACAGCAGATTTTAGAGATAGCAGCTATACTTCATGACATTGGTATAAAGGTTTGTGAACAAAAGTATGGTTCTACTGCTGGGCATCTTCAAGAAATAGAAGGACCAGAGGTTGCAAAAAGTATTTTAGATGGCTTTGATATAGACCAAAAAACATTAGAAAGAATTCTTTTTTTAATTGGCAATCATCATTCCTATCACAAGATAGATGATATAGATTTTCAGATTTTAGTAGAGGCTGATTTTATTGTAAATATCTACGAAGATGAGATGTCAAAAGAGGCTATAAAGCAGGTCAAGGAAAAATACTTTAAGACAAAAACAGGCACAGCACTTCTTAAAACTATGTTTGAGGTGTGAGGGGAAAGCTTTAAAGCAGTAGTTTGGCAGCACGGTCAACAACAAAAGTGTGTGTTGACGTTGAAGAAAATAGAAAATGTTGTACTGATGAAAGAAAGATATTTTTTGCCCTTTAGTGGGGTTGTTTCTTTTAGGGCGTATATGTCCTTTCAAGCAAAGTGTATATAAATTTCCTGAGGGTGATAATTTTACAACATTCAAAAGTGATGAGTTTATCAAACAAGCATTTTCTTGCGGTGCAGATGGATATTATATACCAACCAAAAAGTAGCTCTTCTGAAAACTTAGCAGAGTCAATCAATGCAATTTTACAAAGCAGGCTTATGCTTGACAAAGAGATTGCAAAGGTCTTGCCACCTTTTTTAAGTGAAAAAAGCAAGAAGTCCTGCTTAGAAAAGTTTGATTTAACTGATAGGGAAAAGAGATTATAAAGCTTGTTACAGAAGGCTTTCCAAATAAGGAAATAGCAAAAGCCCTCTTTTTAACAGAGGGCACAGTGAGAAATTACATGTCGGTTATGTTAGAAAAATTAAACTTGGAGAACAGAACTCAGCTTGCAGTGCTTTATTATAAAAATCTTAAATAGAGCTCGCGTAATTTCTAAGAGGTTAATTCTTTTACCTCAATATTGATAAGGTTAACGCCTGTCTACTTGTGTCTTCAGACATGAGTAAAGGCGTTATCATTATGTAATTGCAATATTAGATAAAACTACAATAGATGCTTGTTAATCTCCTTTGCATATATTATAATATATGCAAAGGAAATGACACAAAATGGCAGCAGTTCACCATGGAAGGGGATATGTATATTCCATTCAGTACCATATAGTTTGGTGTGTAAAATACAGTCATAAAATTCTGCAGGGAGAAATAGATACAAAATTAAAAGAAATACTTTTTGAGATAGCAAAAGAACAGGGGTTTGAAATAATAGCAATGGAAACAAATCAGGGCCATAAACTAAACTCTGGGGCGGACATTTATGGAATCCTTCATACTTTGTTGCAACAGTGAGTGAAAATACTGAAGAGCAAATAAGAGAGTATATTAATTCTCAAAAGGAGAAGTATTTCAAATGATAATCACATACAGATACAGGCTATACCCCACGAAAGAACAGGAAAGACAACTGAAGAAAACCTTTGGTTGTGTCAGATTTATATGGAATTATTTTCTTGCGTACCAGAAAGAAGTTTATCAAGAACAGAAGAAATCACCAAATGCTTTTACATGGATAAGACAACTGCAGCAACATCTCAAAAGAGAGTATCCATGGCTTAAGGAAGTGGACAAGTTTGCACTTGAAAACGAAATTAAGAATCTTGAACAAGCATTTAAAAGATTTTTCAGAATACAAGCTAAATATCCAAAGTTTAAGAGAAAGAAATCGCACTACTTTTCATACACAACGAACTTCACAAACAACAATATTCAAGTGGACTTTGGGAGATTAGCTAACAATACCAAACTAAACCGCTGCTGGGGTAGAATAAAACTTCCCAAACTCGGCTGGGTAAAAGCAAGAATTCACAGAACTTTTGACGGCAAAATTAAAACAGCAACTATAAAACTGTTCCCAACCGGGAAGTATTATGTATCTATAACGATAGAACAGGACAAAATAGAAAACCCGAAGATAAATGAGACACCACCAAACTTTGCGATTGCTTTAGACCTTGGAGTCAAAGACTTCTTTGTAGACAGCAGTGGCAGACATGTCGAAAATCCTAAAATCCTTGCAAAGTACGAAAGAAAAATAAAAAAAGTACAGAGAGAACTTTCGAGAAAGAAGGTTGGTAGCAATAACTTTGAGAAAACAAGAAAGAAACTTGCAAAACTGTATGAAAAGGTAGCAAATATCAGGATAGATTTTCTGCACAAATGGTCTTCACAGATTATTTGCGAAAACCAAGCAATAATTTGTGAAGACTTAAAAGTAAAAAATCTTGTGAGGCATCATCATTTGGCAAAGAGTATTATGGATGTATCATGGTCAAAATTTGTGGAGATGCTGGAATACAAATCGAAGAGGTATAACAGGATATTTCTAAAGGTACCATCAAATTTTCCCTCATCCCAGATTTGCAGCAATTGTGGATATAGAAATGAAGCGCTAAAGGACTTAAAAATAAGGACATGGCAATGTCCAGGTTGTGGAGTAGTACATGATAGGGATGAGAACGCAGCCAGAAACATACTGAAGCAGGGGTTGTTACAACTGGGTATTACTGTAGCTGTCGAGAATAGCAGGTAGGGCTGGGGCGGTCCGAGCCAATTCAAGGCAATGTCTGTGGAGACTGGACCTCTACTGCTGGGGTATCCCCAGTAGCAAGCCCGGTCAATGAAGCAGGAAGCCCGCGACTTCAGTCGTGGGTGGCTTCACGAATATTTAGGATTTAGAATCTTTAATCTTTCAAGGGAGTACGACTTTAGATACTCTTTCATTATACCTTCAAAATATTTAGCAGGTATTTGGACCTTGACCTTGTACACAGGGATTTTTGTGTTGCGAATATTCAGATAAGTTTCGTTAATTACTGTTTTTTGTTTTAAAACAAGCTCATAAATCTTTTTTTCTCTTTTTTCAAAAACTGGATTTATCTCAGACAGCCCCGAAGAAGCAAAAAATAACTTATACATCTGGCTATTTTCTGGAACTTCACAGAAAATAAGAGAGTCTGCTGGACTTTTAATGTAAAGCTTTTTATCCTTAACAAAATATATAGTATCATCTGTTTGAGAAATGATATAGATTTGATTGTTTTTCCTATCTAAAATCAGTTCTTCCTGATAGCTCAATAGTCCAAGTTCATAGTTTTCGGGATTTATTACGGTTTTTTGTTTATACCTTATTTTGGAGGCTTTATTTAAATTATCTAAAGCATCTCTTAAAGAAACATTAGGTACTGTTGTTTTAGTCTGGGCAATTACAATAGAAGCTTGATACGAAATTGTTAAAAGGCAAATTGAAAGAAGAATGGATAATACTGAGGCAATTTTCTTTCTCATGGTTAATTTCCTCCCTTACGTAGATAATTTGTAAATTTTCTCAAAGAATTATAACATCCAGTAGAAAATAATTCAATTCCTATTTTTGCATGTCAATTTCTTATTGAAGTTGTTTACTAGAACTGATATAATAAATATGCACACATTGTAGAGTGTGATAATGTAACTTTTAAAAAGTTACATTTAATTTTTAATTTATTTGAAACCGTTTTCTAAATTCAATTTTGTTTGATTTTATTTGGTATCTACCCCCAGCACATTTTTTTAAACCTTTTAAAATCCAAAAAATTGGAGGTGTTTTAAAAAGTGTCAATTGAAAAGAAAGTGAATGATCTTTTGCAGAAGATGACAATTGAAGAAAAGGTGTATCAACTCACAAGCATTCTTATACAAGATATTTTGGAGAATGACAAATTCTCACCACAAAAAGCAAAAGAAAAGATACCACACGGAATTGGGCAGATTACAAGGCTGGCAGGTGCGAGCAATCTGTCACCACAAGAGGCAGCAAAGACTGCAAACGAGATTCAAAAGTTCTTGATTGAAAACACACGACTTGGGATTCCTGCAATGATACATGAAGAATCTTGCTCGGGCTTTATGGCGAAAGGTGCAACTGTTTTTCCACAGAGCATAGGCGTTGCCTGCACATTTGACAATGAAATTGTTGAAGAACTTGCAAAAGTGATAAGAACACAGATGAAGGCGGTAGGTGCGCATCAAGCTTTAGCACCGCTGATTGATGTTGCAAGAGATGCACGCTGGGGAAGGGTTGAAGAAACTTTTGGAGAAGACCCATACCTTGTTGCAAATATGGCAGTAAGCTATGTAAAAGGGTTGCAAGGTGATGATATAAAAGAAGGAATTGTTGCAACAGGAAAACACTTTGTTGGGTATGCAATGTCAGAAGGTGGAATGAACTGGGCACCTGTCCACATTCCAGAAAGAGAGCTGAGAGAGGTATATCTTTATCCATTTGAGGTTGCAGTAAAAGTTGCGGGCTTGAAGTCCATCATGCCTGCATATCACGAGATTGACGGGATTCCGTGCCATGCTAACAGAAAATTACTTACCGATATAGCAAGAAATGAATGGGGATTTGACGGAATATATGTTTCAGACTACAGTGGTGTGAGGAACCTCTTAGATTATCACAAGTCTGTAAAGACTTATGAAGAGGCAGCAGCACTTTCACTTTGGGCAGGGCTTGACATTGAGCTTCCAAAGATTGAATGTTTCACAGAAGAATTTATAAAAGCTTTAAAAGAAGGCAAATTTGACATGACTTTGGTTGATGCAGCAGTAAAAAGAGTTTTAGAGATGAAGTTCAGACTTGGGCTTTTTGACAATCCATATATCAAAACTGATGGTATTGTAGAGCTATTTGATAACAAAGAACAGAGACAGCTTTCAAGAAGAGTTGCACAAGAGTCTATGGTACTTTTGAAGAACGACAATTTCCTGCCACTTTCAAAGGATTCAAAGAAGATTGCAGTAATTGGTCCAAATGCAAATTCTGTGAGAAATCTTTTGGGTGACTATTCATACCCTGCTCATATAGCAACACTTGAGATGTTCTTCATCAAAGAAGACAAAGGAGTTGGCAACGAAGAAGAGTTTGTTAGAAACGTAATCAACATGAAGTCTATTTTTGAAGCGATAAAGGACAAGGTTTCAAGCAATACTGAAGTTGTGTATGCAAAAGGTTGCGATGTGAATTCACAAGATAGGTCAGGATTTGAGGAAGCAAAAAAAGCAGCAGCGGACGCAGATGCGGTAATTTTGGTTGTTGGCGACAAGGCAGGTTTAAGACTTGACTGTACATCTGGCGAGTCAAGAGACAGAGCATCTTTAAGACTGCCTGGCGTTCAAGAGGATTTAGTAAAAGAGATTGTAAGCGTAAATCCAAACACAGTTGTGGTTTTAGTAAATGGTAGACCGGTTGCACTTGACGGGATTATGGAAAATGTCAAAGCTGTGCTTGAGGCATGGTTCCCAGGTGAGGAAGGTGCAAATGCTATTGCAGATGTTCTGTTTGGGGATTACAACCCAGGTGGTAAACTTGCAATTTCATTCCCACGAGATGTTGGTCAGGTTCCAGTTTACTATGGACACAAACCATCTGGTGGAAAGTCTTGTTGGCATGGGGATTATGTTGAGATGTCAACAAAACCGCTTTTGCCATTTGGCTATGGGCTTTCATATACCACTTTTGAGTACAAAAACTTTGCTATTGAAAAAGAAAAGATTGGCATGGACGAGAGCATAAAAATATCTGTTGAAATTGAGAACACAGGAAAATACGAAGGAGACGAGATTGTACAGCTTTACACAAGAAAGGAAGAGTATTTGGTAACCAGACCTATCAAAGAGCTAAAAGGCTACAAGAGAGTTCATCTAAAACCGGGTGAGAAGAAGAATGTTGTATTTGAACTCTATCCAGACTTGTTTGCGTTCTATGACTATGATATGAACAGGGTAGTGACACCTGGAGTTGTTGAGGTTATGATAGGTGCATCATCAGAGGACATTAAGTTTACAGGAACTTTTGAAATAGTGGGAAGCAAGAAGGATGCAAAAGAGCTTAAACACTACTTTAGCAAAGTTTGGTGCGAATAATATTTGAAGTTCAAAAAAACGAGGTTGCTGCACTTTTCTGAATTAAAAGGGAGTGTGGCAGCCTCATTTTTTTATAGCAACAATTTCTTTAAGGTAGTAAACAATATTTAAAAAGGATTTTAGTCTCGTAAAGTAGAAATATACAATTAATTACCTTATTTTAATTTGAAGGGAGAGTTATTTGTGGAAAAAATAATTTCAAATTTAAATACACTACCTTTGTTTATGCTTATGTCAAAAAAGCTTACAAAATCTAAGTCCAATCTTTTAAAGCTCATTGCTGCTGCTTCTATGCTAATTGACCACATAGGTTATTTGTATTTTCCCAATAGAGTACTTTTTAGAATAGTTGGACGAATTGCATTTCCTATCTTTGCTTTTCAGGTAGCAGCTGGTTTTAAGTTTACATCAAATCCTAAGAGGTATTTAAAAAGACTTTTCATATTTGCGCTGGTTTCACAGATTCCGTTTAGTCTTATGACAGGGGACCCATACGAGCTAAATGTGATTGCAACATTTTTCTTTGCAGCTGTAGCTTTATTTTTTATTCAGAAGAGATGGTATTTTCTTGTTATAATTCCACTTGCAATCTCTTATTTTGTTCCTATGGACTATGGAATATATGGTGTTTTGTCAATTCTAATTTTTTACTTATCCTTTGATATGCCGCTTTTGCAACTGATAGGATTTTGTATCCTTACGTGGTTTGAAGTACACCTTATTGGCTGGCCTGTCCAGTTTTATTCAATAATATCTGTAGTCCTGATTTTACTAATTAGAATGCTACCAGTTGAATTTGAACTAAGGCTAAACAAATACTTTTTCTACTGGTTTTACCCTGTTCACATGCTGCTTCTTGTTGTGATAGGAAAGATGTTTTAAGATGGGAATTTTCAAAGATTTGTAATTTTGAATGTTTAAAAAATGTGATAAGATTATGATAAGTAAAGACAAATTAAAACAAGAGAGAGATTGTATTATAAAAAGCCTTTTTGAAGGGAGCAATAAGCCAGAATGCTAAACATCAAAGGAAAACTCTTCTTAGCACCAATGGCAGGGTTTACAGACAAGGTATTTAGAAGCCTTTGCAGCAGGTTTGGTGCAGATGTTACCGTAACTGAGATGGTGAGTGCAAAGGCGATCGCAATGGGAAGCCAAAAGACAAAGGAGCTAATTTCGTTTTCTGAAGATGAAAAGATAAAAGGTGTTCAAATTTTTGGAAGCGACCCACATGTAATGGCTGAAGCGGTCAAAATTATTCAAGATGAATTTGAGTACGATTTTATTGACATAAACATGGGCTGCCCTGTTCCAAAAGTTGTAAAAAGCGGTGAAGGAAGTGCGCTGATGAAAAATCCTTCTTTGGCAGCAAAGATAGTTGAAAAGGTTACCAGAGTGAGCATAAAACCTGTGTCTGTCAAGATACGAAAAGGGTTTGATGAGGAGAATATAAATGCACCAGAGTTTGCCTATATCATGCAAGAAAGTGGTGCAAGTTTTATAACAGTCCATGGCAGGACACGCACACAGATGTATTCAGGGAAGGCTGACTGGGAGATAATAAAAATGGTAAAAGAAAAGGTTAAAATTCCGGTTGTTGCCAACGGCGATATAGTGGATTTTGAGTCAGCAAAAAAAGCCTATGAAATAACAAGAGCAGATAGCATCATGATAGGAAGAGCAGCTCTTGGGAACCCTTGGGTATTTCTTCAGATAAAAGAGGGATTTGAAAACGGGCAGGTTACAACAAGAGTCTTACCTCATGAGAAAATCAAAGTTGCAATTGAATTTTTCAGGCAGCTATGCGCTGAAAAAGGCGAGAAGATGGCAGTGCTTGAGGCAAGGAAGCATCTTAGTTTTTTTGTAAAAGGGATAGAAAATGCAGCTAAAATTAGAGATAAAATCAACAGGATTGATAATGCAGAGATTTTGGTTTCGTATCTTGAACAGCTGAAGGCCGAGCTTGAACTGAAGTTAAAAAAGGTCGATAATATTTTATAGAATTTTTTTCAAAATCTTTTTTGACATAATGAAAATGAGAAGGTGGACAAGTTGAGAAGGAAAAATTCGTTTTTATCTTTATTGATAATTTTGATGTTTGCATCAAGCCTTTTTACACCTGCATGGGCTCAACAGGCTATTGAATACACAACTGTTGCCGATTATTCCAAGATGATTAAAAATACCAAGATACTACAGCTTCCTCAAAATCCGGTATCAAAAAAGGGACTTTTGTTTTTAGCAGCGCTGGGATTTCTAAATTCGACAAACAAGGAAAATATAAAACCATCTGATATACTTACAAAAGAAGAAGCACTTTCGATAATTTTAAACAGTGCAGGAAAACAGCAAGATGCTTTCTTGAGAGCAGAAAAGTTAGAATCAAAAAGAGTATCTGGCACAAAGCTTGTGGTACCATACAACTACCTTTATTTAGGATATATACAACTTGCATATGACTTGAAAGTAATTTCCAAAAAAGAGTATCAAGATGCAATGTCACAGGTACAGCCAAGTCAAAAAGACCATGAAAAGATGACAGATGATCTTATCAAAAAGAATAACGAAATTGTTTCAAGAGCTATCTATGAAGGAAGGCCATATTCATATGATGACCTGATTTTTGTAAGGTCGGCACCTGCCACACGTCAGGAAGTTGCCCGCTGGGTTGTGTTAACATTCAAAATACTGCAAAGCTACGAAAACTTAGCCAAAACCTACCCTGACTATGATAAGATTGATAGTAAGTTTTTATCTTCAATAAATACTCTTCTTAAAAACGGAAGCTTAATCGGAAGGACTGATGGTTATCTTCATCCTGATGACTATATAACATATGAGGAGCTAAGTTTCATTTTGTATAATCTTAAAGATTACATTGTAAAGGCGAACAATCTTAAAGAAATGTCTGCTGAGTTAAAAAATATTCAAAGATATTCTGATAAGACTGTGTACAACTTTGAAGACGACAATGGAAATGATATAGAAATAACTACAATTCCAGGGAAACAAGATTTTGTTGTTCTAACAGACTCTGGTGCAGGTTTGTCCTCTTCATTGCAACAAGGGGATTATATTGACCTTTATGTAAATGACAAGGGTCAGGTTATATTGGGTGAGGTTTTATCCAAAGCAGGAACAGTGACATTGAAAGGTGTCATTACGAAGATTGATGTAAAAAAGAATACAATTCAAATAAAACTGCCAGATGGCAAGGCCTATGATCTTTTAGTAAATCCCAAGGCTATAATTTACGATACAAGAGCCTCAAAAGCTGTAAATCTTTCAGATTTGTCAGTTGGAAATATTGCTGTAGTAGTTGCAAAAAAGAACAGAGCAGATAACATTGAGGTTTTGTCTTATCAAGACCAAGACATCAGCAGAGTGGAAGGTGTTATTTCTCAGATCTCAAATGACAGAATTGTTATTAACTCAAACGGGAAGCTAATGTCGTTTTTGCTATCCCCTGATACAGTTTATGTCGACAAAGGAGATTTTACAAGAGGACTTACAAAAAATGATTTTTATCAAGGAATGAGGGTTTTAGTTGGAGAGTATGGTGGGTTTGCTCAGTATATCAGCACAACCTATGATGAGAGAGCTGAGGATATAGTCGGTGGTATACTTTATGAGATTGATACAAACTTAAGTTATATTGAAGTTTACAATCAAGACGGTGTCAGAAAAAGCTACAGGTTTTCTAAAAAAATGGGACTAAAGGTTATAAAAGATGGTAAAACCACTTCACCTGACAGTCTTTCGAAGGGCGATATAGTATATCTTTATTTTAATGGCGATTTTGTGAGAAGTATCACTGCAAGATCAAATCTCCAACCAAAGATTGCTAAAATTGAAGATATCCAGAGAAATCCGATTACAAAAATGCCTGAGAAGATATATCTTAATATTAATGGCAAAGTATATGGACCTTATGAACTGAGTAGCGATGTTGAGGTTGTAAAAAGTAACTCAAAAGGAAGTCTTAAGGATTTGGTTCAAGGTCAGTATGTAAAAGTCACCGGGTCCTTTTTTGGAGCCTCAGCAAATATCAAAAAGATTGAAATATCTACAAATGATTATGTAAAGAATATCTATATTGCAAAAGCAACTACAATCGGTAATATTTTGTATTTGTCAGATATTTCTATTTTGCGAAACAACCAGTTTGAAAGGTTGTATGACTACAAGACATTTAAAATACCATCTGACGCACTGTTTATTGTAGATGGTATAAAACAAAAAAGCACACCCATTTTACAGAATTTCTCTGTAGTGGTAATTACAAAGGATAGGTTTTCGCAAGAGACTGTAGCTACAGTCTTTGCTCTTTCAAAAGGGTGGTTTTCTCAACTGCAAGGTGAAGTGACAAATGTTAAGTCAGGTACCATTACGCTATCTGGTGAGCAATTAAACTTCAACCAAAACTCATACATTGTTGAAAATGGACTTCTTTCAAATACAGCTCCAAAAGTTGGGGATGAGATTATAGCTGTATCTGATGGGAAAAACCTTGTTGTTGCAAAATACAAAGAAGCAGTTTCAAAACCTATTATAGTAAGAGGCGAAGTTTCAGAGATTAGCGAGCTTGAATATATTAAGCTTAAAAACTTTGTATACCTTGACAAACAAAATGGCTGGCAATTTGTTTCAACCCCGCTTGTGCTTTCATACGACACCCAGACAGTATACTGTGATGTATATGGCATAAATAATCCAAAGGATATTTTAGGGCTTATAAACAAAAGTGTGTATGTTATTCATGATGGAAAGTACGCAAAGTCCATTATTGATGCAAGTTTTGGTGGGTATATAGTTATAGGGACAATGGGTAAAAATGGACAAGTTTTAAATCCGCAGTACCATGATATGGTTACAAAAACCTGGAATAAGATAAACACAAGCCTTGTTTTAGATCCGGCAAATGCAATTTTGATAAATAGTTCAGGTGATATTACATCGCAGCCACCGCAGTATGGGGATGAAGTGATCTTGCTTGTGCCTCAAACCAGCTTTAACATTTCTAAAGGAGTAGTAGAGCCATCTATTGTTATAATTAATTACTAAAAAACTTTAAGGTTTTTTGAGCAGTTTTAAAAGGGGGCATAACTTTTGAAAAAAAGGATTCTTGCTTTATTAATTGTCATTGTAAGTATTTTTCTTGGTCCCATTAAAATGGCATTTTCTGAAGAAGGGTATTTAGGTTATGAAGGAGGAATATCTTCCTACAAAGAATCTGACCCGAAAAAGACTAAAATAGATTATTACGAATACACTTTTGTGACAGGCCAACCTGTTTTGCTTTCTGGAACACTTGATGCAAAAATTAGAGCTGCTGGAAAATCTGAGACAATCTCTTACTCATATGATTTGAAGGACTCAACAGGCAAGATTACAGTAAAGAGAACAGTTAGTCTCAAAGGGAGCTTGACAAAACTTCCAAATGGTAGTATAACAAAGGAGTATACGTTGAGCAGCTACAAAGAGACACTGACAGTTGGTGGGGCTGTTTATAACCTTCAAAACTATTCATTTTCAAAATCAACAGCAGTAGATACAAACCCTGCTGTGAACTTCTATCAAGGTGAGTGGAATCTTATCAAAACATATGATGGAGGTTTGAAGATTTCGATTGAAGGTGAAAACTATGGATATGATGGGTACTGGGGGAGTGGTGAATTTCAAAAAGTAAAACAGACTATTGAAACACCTTCATGGTTTGGCGTTGCAAACTTTAACATCGCACTTGTACAAAAAACGCTGTTAGAATTTAAAAAGAACGATACACCATCAAGTATCACCGGTACATATGTTCTAAAATCTAAAGTAGAGGGTAACCTTGACATAACCTATGACATGCCTACATTTACCAAAAACGGTGAGGTCTTGACAAAGCGAAACAAGGGTAAGATTCAAAAAAACATTGAGAAGTCTCCAATCATCAGAATGGCTGTTATTCCAAGCCTGCCCAAGGTAAAAGGATATGAATATGAAGAGGCGGTAAATACATGTTTTGCCTTCAATGGTTTTGACAACAAAGATGATTTTGTTCCAACAGAGTATATTACAAGAGCTCAATTTGCAAAGCTTTTACTTGACACGCTGAACATTTATAGTAACTATTACAACCCGCGAACAGTTCAGAAAAAATCAATCTACAAGGATGTTCCGCTAAATCACAAGTATTATGGGTATATATATGCAATTACAAAAGCCGGACTTATGAAAGGGAAGTCCGCTGATTATTTCAAACCTGAAGACTATATAACAAGAGCTGAAGCAGCTTTGGTAATTTCAAGAGTAATAGGTTTTGACAAAAAGATAACTCAGCCCATAACACAGACAAGCTATTTAGACGATAGCAGCATTCCCACATGGGCAAAAGATGCTGCTCAGGTTTTAAAAGACACAGGAATTATGGCAGGTACTGAAGAGAATATGTTCATGCCCCAGGAAAGGCTTACAAAAGGTGTTGCTGCTAATATCATATTTAATCTTATTAACTATCTTAGAAATGATCTTCCACAGCAGTATCTTAACATGAGCATTTTTCACACTGATTAAAAAAGAAGATAAAAACAATATATTAATGGAGGTAAAGGTGTAAAATGAGCAAAAACAAGAAACTTTTTCTCAAAATTATTGCAATTGTAATTGCATTGTCTTTATTTGTTGCAATTCCTGTATATTCTCAGTTTTTTATAATCTCAAATGACTATCCCACAGATCAGCAAATGGACTATATCAAAAAAGTGCTGCAAGTTGCCAAGGTTTATCATATTGGAAAGTACAGCTATGATGATTTGATTGACATGATGTTTGCAGGACTTTTCAAGAGCCTTGACAAGTACTCAGAATATATGAAACCACAAGAGGCTAAAGACTTTACAGAGAGTGTGAATGGGGAGTTTTCTGGAATAGGTGTTCAGATAGAAAAACAAGATGATTATATTGTGATAACTGGTGTGTTTGATGGAACGCCAGCAAAAGAGGCAGGATTAAAGGTTGGTGATAAAATCATTGCAGCAGATGGGAAATCTCTTGTTGGCAAGACAACAGATGATGCTGTAAAGCTTATTCGCGGGCAAGAGGGAACAACTGTTGTGATTGACATTTTGCGAGATGGCAAAACTTACAGATTTTCTATTGTAAGAAGAAAGATAAAGATTCCTGTTGTTGAGTACAAGGTGTTAGAAAATAATATCGGTTATATTAAACTTACACAGTTTTCACAAGGTGCGTCAAATGAAGTCAAGAGGGCTCTTGATGAGTTTGACAAAAAGGGAATTAGAAATATCATATTTGATGTACGAAACAATCCCGGTGGGCTTTTGGATGAGGTTGTAAAGATTTGTGAGTTCTTTGTACCAGAGGGACCAATTGTAACAATTGAATACAATACCTTCAAGGATGAGTATAAATCAAAGAATAAAAATCCAAAATACAAACTTGCTGTTTTGACAAATGAATCAAGTGCTTCTGCCTCTGAGATATTTGCCCAAGCTATTAAAGACAGGAAGGTTGGTGTTGTGATTGGTACAAAGACATACGGCAAAGGGACAGTCCAGACACTAATCTCGCTTCCCGAAACAGCTACTAAAAAAGGGTATATGGCAAAGGTTACAGTTGCTAAGTATAAATCACCGTCTGGGTACTATGTAGATGGCAAAGGTGTTATACCAAATATTGAGGTGCAGGATGATTCGCTTTCCCAGTTTGGACCTGACAAGATTTTGGCTTTAACAGCAACTAAGAAATACAAAAAAGGCGATATGGATTTTGAAGTACTTGCTGCTCAGCAAAGACTTTATTATTTGAGGTATTTGGGTAGCTGGACTGGAAAAATGGACGATGCGACTGTGAATGCACTCAAGAAGTTCCAAAAAGATAATAAACTTTCACCAAATGGAGTACTTGATATAACAACTCAAAAGAAGTTAAATGAAAGGTTTACGGAGTTTTTAAAGTCAAAGTATGTTGACAAGCAGCTACAAAGAGCTATTCAGTACTTTAAGCAAGGAAAGTAAAAATGGAAAGGGACCTTCTTTGGCAGAATCCTGAGAAGGTCCCTTTTTTGATTTTGAAATTTGTTAATAAAATTGATTGAAAATATCTAAATTAAAAATTAAAATATTGTTAAGGTAATATAACAAAAATAAAGAGAGGAAAGGATAGGTCTCAATATGGCATTTGGAACAGATATAGGAATCGATTTGGGAACAGCAACAGTTTTGGTGTATGTCAAGGGCAAGGGTATAGTTTTGAGAGAACCGTCTGTTGTTGCAATAGAGCAGACAAGGAAACAGATTTTAGCAGTTGGGGAAGAAGCAAGGCGAATGATAGGAAGAACTCCTGGAAACATTGTGGCGGTAAGGCCACTCAGAGATGGTGTTATATCAGACTATGAAGTGACAGAAGCAATGTTAAAGTATTTTCTTGGGAAAGTGCTTGGCAGGCGTGTATTTTTCAAGCCGAGGGTTGTTGTGTGTGTCCCATCAGATGTAACAGAGGTTGAAAAAAGGGCTGTTTTGGATGCTACATATGAAGCAGGAGCAAAGCAGACATTCTTGATTGAAGAGCCAATTGCAGCAGCAATTGGTGCAGGTCTTGATATTTCAAGGCCGATGGGATGTATGGTAATAGACATTGGTGGGGGTACAACAGACATTGCAGTAATTTCGCTTGGTGGAGCGGTTGTGAGTGAGTCAATTAAAGTTGCAGGGGATAAATTTGACGAGGCAATTATCCGATATATAAGAAAGAAGCACAGTGTTGCAATTGGTGAAAGAACAGCAGAAGAACTCAAGATAAACATAGGATGTGCTTACAAAAAACCAAAGGTAGAATCTATGGAGGTCCGTGGAAGAAGCCTTCTTACTGGTCTTCCAAAGACAATTATTGTCACATCAGACGAGATGTTGCAGGCCTTAGAAGAACCAGTGTCGGCTATAATTGAAGCTGTTCACAGAGTACTTGAGAACACGCCACCTGAGCTTGCAGCTGATATTACATCGACAGGGATTGTTATGACAGGTGGGGGAAGTCTTTTATGGGGTTTGGACAAGCTGATTTCTGAAAAGACAGGTATTCCAACCAGAATTGCAGATGACCCAATTTCATGTGTTGCGCTGGGTACAGGAAAGGCGTTAGAAGCACTTGATCAACTGGAATCAAGTTTGATAAAAGACTCAAGAGTAAGGTAAAAAAAGGGGATTTTATAAAATGATTAGAGGAATTTACACATCTGCATCAGGGATGATTCTAAACCAAAAACTCATGGATTTGACTGCTAACAATATTGCAAATGTGAGTACAACTGGGTTTAAAAGAGATATTGCCCAGGTTGAAAGCTTTAGAAGGATGATGACCTACAGGATATACGATGACTCTTCAAATAGTATTGACAATGCAATTGGGTATATGTCACTCGGAGCAGACGTTTCAAGGATTGTTAGCGATTTTTCTCAGGGGCTTTACATAAAGACAGACGAACCTTTGAACTTGGCGATAAGAGGAAGTGGATTTTTTGCTGTAGAAAAAGTTGATCCTCAAACAGGTCAAGTTCAGGTTTACTATACAAGAAATGGTGCATTTACACTAAATTCAAATGGTGAGCTTGTGACACTTGAAGGTTTTCGTGTCCTTGGACAAAACGGAAGGATTGTACTGCAAAATCAGGGACAAATCAGGATTGATGAGCAGGGTAACATCTATCAAGACGGCAGATTTGTTGACCGTTTGAGACTTGTCGATTTCCAAGACAAAACTCTTTTGCGTAAAATCGGCAATAATCTTTTTGAAGCAGATGCACAAAGTCAGCAGATAGCTTTTAGTGGAAGGGTTTTACAAGGATATTTGGAAGGGTCAAATGTAAATTCTGTCCAAGAGATGGTCAATATGATAAATGTTTTGAGAGCGTATGAGGCTAACCAAAAGGCTTTTATTGCACAGGATGAGACTTTGCAGAAGGCTGTGAATGAGATTGCGAGAAAGTAGTCAAAATGTAACTTGTAAGAAGAATTAGAGAGGTAAAAGGAGGAAAGGAAATAAGATGATGAGAGCTCTTTATTCTGCTGCCCTGGGTATGAAAGCGCAGCAGACAAATGTTGATATCATATCCAACAACCTTGCAAATGTGAACACAACAGCTTTCAAAAAAGACAAAGCAGAGTTTAAAGACCTTTTGTATGAGACTTTGTCGCGAGCAGATGTTGTTGCAGGTGATGGGAAGCCTGTAAGTCTCCAAATAGGTCATGGTGTGACAATATCTGCTATCACAAAGAGCTTTTCAGAAGGTAACTTGGAGAGGACTGAAAACCCGCTTGATTTGGCAATTCAGGGGGAAGGATTTTTTGTGGTATCAACCCCTAATGGTCCAAGGTATACAAGGGATGGAAGTTTCAAGGTTTCCAACGTTGAAGGACAGATAAAACTTGTGACCTCAGATGGATATCCTGTCTTGGCAGAGGGCGACACAGAGATTGTTCTTCCGGAAACTGCAATATCAAGTATCACAATAGATGAAACAGGAAGGATAACTTACAAGGACGCAGAAGGTCAAATCCAGGATTCAGGATTTAAAATCAAGATAGTAAGGTTTATAAATCCTCAAGGACTTTTGGCAGAAGGCAAGAACTTATATAACGTCTCTGCTGCATCTGGCGACCCTGTTTCTGAAGAGGAGATAGAAGGTCCAAAGAGCAGAATACTTCAAGGATTCCTCGAGATGTCAAACGTTCAGGTTGTTGATGAGATGGTAAAGCTTATTATTGCCCAAAGAGCGTATGAGATCAATTCCAAGGCTATCCAAACAGCTGACGATATGCTCTCTATGGCAAACAACCTGAAGAGATAAAAGAATAGAGGCAGGTAGTTATCAATGAATGGGATAATGAGTTTTAATATTCAGGCAGGTTATCAGAAGTCGATAGATAATTCTGTAATAGACAGGCTTGAAAAAGCGTATTCTGAGAAAGACGAACAAAAGCTAAAAGAGGCTTGTGAGGAATTTGAAGCTGTCATGTTGTCGGCCATTTTTAAGCAGATGCAAAAGTCAATTCCCAAAGGTGGTCTTTTTCAAGAAAGTATTGCAGATGATATTTTTAACGACATGTTTGTTGACGAGGTTTCAAAAAAGGCTTCAAAACAAGGTGGAATTGGTCTTTCCAAGCTTTTGTATGATTCGATGATAAAAAAGATTGAAAATGAATATAAATTCAAAGGGGAATAAAAACAGCCGGCAATTTTGCCGGTTTATTTTTTTGCTTTGTTGAAAATTGAAACTAATAGGTGTAAAATATATTTAAAAACACACAAAAGCAAAAAATTTTTCTTAATCCCAATTTTTTAACCGTTTTCATTTTGACATTTTAGTTGGGATTTGTGCAAAATGGAATTTAAACAAGGGGGCGCAAAAGAAAGTGTATAAATTTATATTCTCAGCATTTGGAGATGAGATAGCAAGCAATTTAGATGAGCAAATAGAAGTTTTGCAAAGACATGGTATTGAATATTTAGAGTTTCGTTCTGCAAATGGCAAAAGCGTTGCTGACTATACTGAAAATGAAGCAAAGGAGGTTTTAAAAAAGTTAAAAGACAGTGGTATAAAGGTTTCAGCAATAGGGTCTCCAATCGGCAAGGTTGATGTAAACTGCGACTTTGAAAAGTATCTTGAGCTTTTCAAGCACATCGTTGAGCTTGCCCACATCCTTGAGACAAGGTACATACGCATCTTTTCGTTTTATGTTCCAGAGGGTGAAGAAGAAAAGTATACAGATGTCGTCATAGAGAGGATTTCAAAGTTTACCGAGATTGCTAAGAGAGAAAATCTTGTTCTTCTTCACGAGAACGAAAAGGAGATATATGGAAGCAATGCCGAAAGGTGTTTTAAAATCCTCTCCACAATCAACTCACCAAATTTGAGAGCAACATTTGACCCGGCAAATTTTGTTCAGTGCAAAGTAGAGGTCTATCCTCACGCATTTGAGCTTTTAAAGGATTATATTGAGTACGTGCATGTAAAAGATGCAAAATTTTCAGACGGGAGTGTCACAGTTGCAGGTGAAGGTGATGGAAGGATAAAAGACGTGATAGCTGCACTAAAGAGGAGAGGTTTTTGTGGTTTTTTGTCGATAGAGCCTCATCTTAACAATAACCTTCCTGGTGGTGGACCTGAAAACTTTGCAAAAGCTTTTAGAGCGATTAAAAAGATTATAGATGAGGAAGGAGAGGTTTAAAAAATGTCAAAGCTTAAGTTTGGCATTGTTGGCTGTGGGGTTATATCAAAGACGCATGCGACTGCTATCTCAGCTCTTTCAAGCGATGCAGAGCTTGTTGCTGTGTGCGATGTGGCAGAAGACAGAGCCAGAAAACTTGCTCAAGATTTTGGTGTAAAAAAGATATATACTGACTATGAAAAGATGCTTCTTGATCCTGAGATTGATGTTGTATCTGTCTGCACACCCTCTGGTATGCATGCTGACATGGCAGTCTTGGCAGCAGACGCAAAAAAACATGTGATTGTTGAAAAGCCAATGGATATAACGTTGTCTAAAGCTGACAAAATAATAGAAGCTCAAAACAGGAACAACGTGGTGATTTCTATAATTTCACAGCACAGGTACAGCGATTGTATGCAGCTTTTAAAAAGGCTCACAGCAGAAGGAAAGTTTGGAAACATTGTTTTAGCAACAAGCTATACTAAATGGTACAGGTCTCAGGAATATTATGACAGCGGAGATTGGCGTGGGACATGGAGCTTAGATGGTGGCGGTGCACTTATGAACCAGTCTATACACTATATAGACATGGTTCAATGGATTGTTGGAAAGGTCATAGAGGTGTATGCATATTGTGTAACCCGGGCACACAAGCGTATTGAGGTTGAAGATGGAGCTGTTGCAGCGGTCAAGTTTGAAAATGGGGCGATAGGCGAGATAGTTGGAACAACAAGTGCATATCCAGGTTTTGAAACAAGGCTTGAGATTTTTGGTGAAAATGGTTCTGCAATAGCTATTAACACCCAGCTTAAAAGTCTTTACTTCAAAGATGGGTCTGAAAAGGAGTATTTGGAGAGCTACAAAAAAGAGGAAGATGGCCCTGCTGGTGCATCTTCTGCTGCCATCAAAGAAGAAGGACATGTAAGACAGTACAGAGATGTAATAAATGCTATAAAAACCAGGACAAAACCACTTATCCCTGCTGAGGAAGGGAGACATCCTGTTGAAATAATACTTGCCATTTACCTCTCAAGCCTGAGAGGGAAACCTGTAAAGCTTCCTCTTGAAAGTGACGAGGAGGTCTTAAAGGAGATTGAAAAGATAAAAGGTAAAGGATTCTAAATAGGAAAAAAGGGGCTTGCACAGAATTTGTGCTAAAAGCCCCTTGATTGTTCTTATCTATGTTTGAAAGGTTTCTTTACTTTACATAATTTTTCGTTAAAAAATCTAAGCTGAGTCTCAAACTTTCAAAAGGACTTCTTTGACAAATATCCTGCTCAATTATATACCACTGAACACCTGCATCAATACAGGCTTCTATTATTCCATCCCAGTCTAAATTTCCAAAACCCACCTCAAACATGCCTTGCTTAAAATCTTCAAGCATTCCCATGTCTTTTAAATGAACAAGTGGAATTCGACCTTTTAGTTTTCGTATCCACTTTTCAGGACTTGCTCCAGCAAACTGAACCCAGTAAGTATCGATTTCAAACATTAATACTTCTGGGTCAGAATTTTCAATTAAAATCTCAAGCCATGTTTTACTGTCATATCTTTTAAACTCAAAACTGTGGTTGTGATAAGAAAGCGATATATTTTCTTCTTTTAACTTTTTTCCAATTTCATTGCACTCTTTTGCAAATTCAAGTGCTCCTTCAAAACTTCTAAATTTGTTTGGAGCAGAGGGGATTACAATATGATAACAGCCTAATATCTTATGCTCTTCGATTACAGATTCAATTTCATTTTTCAGCCTTTCAAAAGGGGTATGTGTTGCACAAACTGTTAATGAAAGTTCGTCAAGCATATTTTTTAATTTACAAGTATCAATCTTAGCCATGCCTGAGATTTGTACAGCTCTAAAACCAATTTCGCTAATCTTTTTTAAGGTGTTATATATATCTTCTTCAGTTTTTAAAAACTCACGCAGTGTGTAAAGCTGAGCTGCTATTTGTTCTTGCTTCATTTGAATTTAACACCACTTTTCTTTTTTATTTGTAAGATCTATTTAATTGTAGCACAAAACTTTACTCTTTAATAGCCCCAAAAAATGTTATCACGAATAGACAAAAGAACGGAGATGACCTTATTATCAAGATGTTGTAGTTTAGAAGGAAAAATTACAAAACCTTGATATTTTGTTATAAACAACTGCTGAAAAATTTAATACACCCTGCAATATTTATGCTGCTCTTTTTCTTCATCCAGGGCGGATGGTGCTGGTCTGCCAAAACACGAAAATGGCTTGTTACCAATTTTAAAATCATTCCAATCTAAAAGCCCAAAGATGTTTCCAAGACCAATAAAGCCCATGCACCGTTTTAAGACTTATGAGTTGCCCCAGTTGTCAGTATGGTGACAATCAAATATTGTCTACCAAATGAAATTTTTGATGGTATAATAATTTGAAAACTGTCCTTTTTTGCAAATAGAAGTTTTAAAGGGGGCAAAAAATGTTGTTGTATACATTTTTAAATGCCATTCAGGGAGTACTGGTAATTTTATTTGTGCTTATGCTTGGATATTTTCTTGCAAAGTACAGGTGGTTTGACTCAAAGGTATCTGACCTTTTTGCAAAGGTTGTTGTAAATGTGTCGCTGCCACTTTATATGATAGCAAACCTCACTTCAACCTTTACAAAAAGTGAACTTGAACATTCAGCAAAAGGGCTTTTGATTCCATTTTTGTCAATCCTGCTTTCTTACAGTATTGCTGTGATAATAGCAAGAGTTGCAAATGTAAAAGCTCACAGAAGGGGTCTTTTTGCAGCCATATTTTCGCTTTCAAATTCGATATTTGTAGGGCTTCCTATGTCTCTTGCGCTTTTTGGAGATGTCGCAACACCTTATACACTGCTGTATTACATGGCAAACACTACTATATGGTGGACATTGGGTGTATATGGGATTATCCGAGACAACAAAACCGAAAATCAAAAGGTTTTGAATATAGATACTCTAAAGCGCATATTTAACCCGCCTTTGATTGGATTTTTGATAGGAGTTGGTCTTGTACTTTTGCAGATAAAGCTTCCAAAATTTATATTTGACAGTTTTAAAATGGTAGGAGGGCTTACCACCCCCCTTTCCATCTTCTGTGTAGGTATAACAATGTACGAGATGGGATTTAAAAATTTCAGGTTAGATAAAGATAGCATTTTAGTATTTGCAGGAAGATTTCTTGTCACACCTTTTATCACATGGCTTCTTTCACATTTTATTCCCGTTCCTAAACTCATGCGAGATGTATTTATCATAATGTCTGCAATGCCTGTGATGGTAAATTCAGCTATAATTTCGAGGGTATATAATGGTGACTATGAATTTGCTACTGCTATGATTACATATTCCACTGTGTTTTCGGTTGTAATAATGCCGTTTTTGATGGTGCTGATTAAGATTATTTAGTTTTTTCAAGGTTCCTTTTCTTAAAGGTGGTGATAAGAACGATTGTGGTCAAACCTATAGTAACCAGACCAGATATATAAAACCCAGCCCAGGGAGAGATTTTTTGCGAAATTGTTCCTGTAAATAGATTGCCAATCGGTGTTGTTCCAGCATTGCAAAGAAAGTAAATACTCAGTACCCTTGCTCTGAAGTCATCGCTTGATGAAAGTTGCAAAAGAGCGTTTGCACTTGTGTTAAAACTTATTGCAAGAAGCCCAACAAGTACAAACAGCACACAAGCGACTGCATAGCTTTTGTTCAGACCAAGAAAAATGTAAACTATTGACACAGAAAGAATGAACTTAAAAAGTAGATTTAAATTAATCTTTTCTTTTCTTCTTGTAGCTGTCAAAAATGCGCCTATAAGTGATCCAATTCCCATCGATGACATCAAAAGCCCAAAACCTGTTTCATTTCTGCCCAGAGCAAGTTTTGCATACACAGGGATAAGAACGTTAAAATTGAGTATGAATGTGCCCATGATTAAAACAAGCGATATTGTTTTCAGAAGTACTTTGGTCTTATACACATACTTGAGCCCTTCTATCACCTCTGCAAAAACACTTTTACCATTTTCCTCTTTTTGAGGCTCTTTGGCGTCAATTAGAAATACACCTATAATAACTGGCACAAAACTTATAGCATTTGCCAAAAAACACATCTCAATTCCAACTGTTGATATTACCAAGCTTGCAATGACAGGGCCTATAATTCTTGCAAGGTTGAAAATCATAGAGTTAAGCCCAACAGCGTTTGGCAAGTCCTCTTTTCCAACGAGAGTTATCATATAAGACTGTCTTGCAGGGTTATCAAATGTTGTAACAAGACCTCTTAAAATAGCTAAAATTACTAAGTGCCAGTAGCGAACTGTGTGTGTATATGTAATCAAAAATAGAATGAAAGCAAAGAATAGAAGAAGGCTTTGAGTTAACAAAATAATTCTTCTTTTTTGCCTTTTATCAAGTATTGCCCCTGCAAAAAGCGAAATAAACATTACAGGTACTTGTTCACATGCAGTGACAATACTCAAAAGCAACGCTGAATTTGTAAGCTCTAAAGCCAGCCATTGCATTGCCATGTTCTGCATCCATGAACCAATTACCGATATTGCCTGCCCAAACCAGTAATACCTATAGTTTTTGTGCCGGAGAGCTCTGAACGGTCCAGACGTTAAAACAAGTTGCATCAATTTTCCACCTTCTTGTAGATGTTGTGAGGAATATATTTGATTCTTGTGGGTAAAAGTATCACCCTCCTTTTGATATTAAATTTTAATATAACACCTCTTAGAATTATTATAACATCTGAACTAATCACAATCAAATCAGCATTTTGAAAATAGTCAATATGTACAAATTTAATTGGATATTGTGTACAAAGGTAGTTTTTTCGAAAAAAAAGTTAAGCAGAATTCAATAGCAGTATATGTGGAAATATTGTGTTATTATGTTGAATAGTTTTGATATAGAAGATAGACAAATGTATAAAGAAAGTTTCAAGATCTGAGGCAAAAGTTAAGATTAAAAAGATATTTGAGGATTTTGTAGCACCAATAGTGAAAAGAGTGTGCTATAATAGCATTAAAGTAAATAAAGGAGAAACAACCCTGCTTTGGAGGCATAGACTAAAATGAAGGTTGAAGATGTGAAAGAAAGGCTTTTTCAAGATAGTTATATAGATATAGCTGTTGAGGAATATTTAAGGTTTAAAGAAAGTAACGAATATGGCGAAAGATACAAAGAGCCAGTTTTGAAAAAACTCAATGATTATTTAAAGAACAAAAGAATAACAGCAGAAAATATCCTGGAAGTTATCAAAGAATTTCAAAATCAAAATCCAACAAGCGGAAGCTTTGTTCATTGGAAAAGCTTGCTTGATTTGTTCAACTTTGCAATGCAAGAACCTTTTAAAGTGGCTGAGCTTTTAAACTTTTTATATGAAGACTCTGCGGATTTAACTCTGAGGATAAAAAGGTTTATAGAGAGTGCTAAAGATTACAATCCTAAGAGCAGTTTTGGCACTCCACTTATTGGATATTTATTAGCAGGGTACGATATGCGCAGGTATCCCTTGTATAAAGATGATGCTTTTAAAGATTTTCTTAGGTCGTTCGGAATTGATGAATTTGCAAAAGATGTTGCTGAAAAGTATTACAATTACTACTCAATATGCGGAATTTTAATAGATTACTTTGTAAAAAAAGACTATATGAAAAATCCTTCTATGTTAGATGCTCAAGATTTTATTTTTTGTATCACATCTTACAAACAGTTAGTGTGTAAGATAGCTGTCAAGTATCTGTATAGTCATGCAAAACTCCTTCATGCTTTTGAGAGGGATATTACAAAATTTATTAATTATATTAATAATCTTCCAGAAGATTATATTGTACACTTAAAGGACAAATATTCAGAGAATGAAAAAGTAAATCTCATAAGATTTAAAATAGCTGAGATGATTTTGGAAAACAAAAAGATAACAGTTGAAGATTTTGAAGAGCTGAAAAATGACGTTCAAAGCAAATCAGAGAAAAATATCTTAAAACCCTGGTCTGATTTTGGAATTTTGTTTCCTTTTTATTTTGATAGATTTAAAGAAAAAGTAGATATAGAATTGAGAAAAATTTACAATGCTATAAAATCAATAGAACACTTTTCTGATTTTGAATTCAAAGAAAACAAATACATCTGCAACTTTGAAGGACCAGCTAATTTTGGATCTTCAAGATGTTGGATTGCTTTGTATCCTAAGGATAAAGAGACACACAAAACATCAGCACAACTGTTTATTGATGTGAGCGCAGAAGGTGTTAAGTATGGTCTTTGGATTGGTTCAGAATTAAAACAAAGAATAAAGGGAGAAGTAGAAGATATTGAAATTATTACGAACGTAGAAGATTTTTCTTTTTCAAAGGTTGAAAAAAAGCTTGTTGATGTTTTTGATAAATTCAAAGAACTTAATTATTCGGAGCAAAATAATGAAGTTAGCACTCAAGAAGCAAAGAAGCCTGAAATAAGTGTCGATTTTGACAAAACCCTAAGAATAGAAAATTTATTTTTCGAAGATGAAGAGGTTTTACTCAAAAGAATCTCCACAGCACTAAAATCGGGTAAACATATTATCTTGATTGGTCCACCTGGCACAGGTAAAACAAAACTGGCAAAAGAAATATGCAAAAGTTATGGTGTTGAGTATGAAATGGTCACAGCTATGTCAGATTGGTCAACATATGATACAATTGGTGGATATAAACCTGACATTGATGGAAGTCTGTTCTTTGATGAAGGAGTATTCTTGAGGCTTTTTAAAGACAAAAATAGCAAAATACTCACCAATAAATGGCTAATAATTGATGAGATTAACAGAGCAGATATAGACAAGGCATTTGGTGCTCTTTTTTCAGTGATAACAGGTCAAAAAGTAATTCTGAGTTTTAAAACCAAGGAAGGTGAAAACATAGTTATAAGGCCTCAAGAGGGTGATGACGATATCTATCCCAAAGACCATGAATATATAGTGCCGAGAGATTTTAGAATAATTGGGACAATGAATACATTTGACAAAACTTCTCTTTATGAGATGAGCTATGCATTCATGAGAAGATTTGCCTTCATTCCTGTCACCATTCCCAAAAACATTGATGGTGAACTTGTAGAGAAGTATTTAAGAATTTGGGGAATAGAAGACAGGAGCATTAACAACATTAGCTTAAAAGAGGGTTTAGCAAAGGTTTGGGAAATCACTAATAGATATCGAAAAATTGGGCCAGGAATTATTGAAGATGTAGCAAGATATGTAAGCATTGAAGGGGATTATACTTCTGCAGTAATTTTGTATATTTTACCACAGTTTGAAGGGCTTTTAGAAAATGAGATAAAAAACTTTGTGGAAGAATTATGTCAAAGTGAAATCGGTGATTTTACAAAGCAGAAAGAAAAATTAAAAGATTTTGTAAGTGATTTTTTTGGTTTTTTTGGTATTAGTTTTTGACAATGGGTGATAATTATGAAAACACCAAAGGAAGTACTTTATGAAGCCATTAAAGACCATTTGATTATTTACCTCAAATCCGGCAAATTGTCACTGTTTACTTTTTTAAACAAATTGAATTTGAATATTCATAGGATAGAAGACCTATTAAGAATTCATTTTTTACTAAAATCAGAAGTAAGAGATTTTGTATTAAATCTTCCAAGTATGCTAAGAAAGTTAAAAGTCTCAACCATTCTAAGTGAAGAAACAAATCATGTTCAAGTTAAAGGTCAGATAAATTGGCAGAAGACACTTATAAGAAGATTTAACCAAAATTGTAAAGATTCAACACTCTTGTGTTGCAATCAGACAAATAAACTGTATAGTACAAAGGAAAACCTTGTTTTGAAGGAATTCGTAAGAGTATTGTATGAAACTATATTTCTGGATATTGGTATGGAAAGGTTTACCAAATTTGAATGGTATGAAAAGGGAAAAGAGATAAATAAAATTGTTAAGGAACTGTATGAAAAAAATTCATACTTAAGTAAGATAGACCTTAACCATGCAAAGATAACGGATAGAATGATTGAAATGGTTTCAAAGCACAGAAATAATTTATATAGTCAAGCTGCAAAGCTTTTAAGAGAATATAGAAGAGTTGTGCGGCTTGATTTAGAAGAGGAAGAAATAAAAAATCTATTTGAGAAAACTTTTATTGAAGTGGCTGATGAGAGTACGTTGTTTGAACTCTACTGGATAATTAGAATTTTGCGAGATAACGCTTCAGATGAAAAGTTATTTGTTGTAGATGGGAAAAATAATAAAATTGCTATGTGGGAAGATGAGGTATTTGAGTATCATCTTTATCACAATGTTTCTAATTTGAAAGACATTATGTTTAAAGTAGGATTTGAAGAGGTGGAAGATGTAGATAATGAATATTTCAAAAGATATACAAATGCAAGAAAAATGGCTAAACAATTGGCTTTTTATCTTTTTGACAACAAAAATACTTCTGATGACAGTTTTTGGAGTGGTAGACCTGATATTCTAATAGAAGTTCGCAATAAAAACAATGGCGAATTGGTGAAATTGGTAATTGGAGAGGTAAAATATACTACAGATAGGGAATACATGATGGAAGGTCTTTATCAGTTATTAGAATACATCTATTTTGTCAAACAGAATGATAAATATCTCTTTCACAACCAAAAGAATAGAGTTGAAGTCCAAGGTGTACTTTTTGTTGATAACATTGAATTTACACCTCTTGAAAAAACTACTGGATTAAAATTTATACTCCACACTCCAGTAAAGTTATTCTTTGCCAAAGAACCAACTAAATAAATGTTCACATTGTTATTTTTCGAACATAGGTATATAATAGATAAAGTAATAAATCACTTTCATATGAAAGGGGGACGAGAATGGGAAAACTTTTTGGGACAGATGGTGTTAGAGGCATTGCAAATAAAGAACTTACATGCGAGCTTGCGTTTGACTTAGGAAGGGCTGGAGCATATGTGCTTGCTGAAACAAAGCAAAAGCCCAAAATTTTGATTGGCAAGGACACAAGAATCTCGTGCGATATGCTGGAAGCTGCCCTCTGTGCAGGACTTACATCGGTTGGAGCAGATGTGTACTTGGCAGGAGTTGTCACAACACCTGCAATAGCTCATCTGGTAAAATCCCACGGGTTTGATGCAGGGATTATGATTTCTGCATCACACAATCCGTATGAGTTTAATGGTATCAAATTTTTTAATTCCCAGGGTTTTAAGCTTTCTGACCAGATTGAAGAAAAAATTGAAGATATTATTTTAAACAAAAAATGGGATGAGGTTCCACACGCTCAATTTGATGCGATAGGAAGGGTAAATAGGGTTGATCTTAAAAAGGACTATCAAGAATACTTAAAATCGACATTAAATGGTGCAAGCTTCAAAGGACTTAAAATTGTCATTGACTGTGCAAATGGTGCAGCCTCTGCAATAGCACCAGAAGTTTTTGAAGATCTTGGAGCAGAGGTCGTGGTAATAAACAATCAGCCAGATGGTACAAACATTAACAAAAACTGTGGGTCTACTCACCTCCAAGCTTTGCAAGAGGAAGTTGTTAAAAACAAAGCTGACTTTGGCATTGCATATGATGGTGATGCAGACAGGACGCTTTTTGTTGATGAAGAGGGCAATACTGTTGATGGGGACAAAATAATGCTTCTTTTAGCACAAAACCTAAAACAGCAGGGAAGACTAAGTTGCAACACCTTGGTTGTGACAGTCATGAGCAACATGGGACTTTTTGTTGCAGCAAAAGAACTTGGCATCAACCTGGAAGTTACAAAAGTTGGAGACAGGTATGTTCTTGAAAAGATGCTGGAAGGCGGCTATAGTATTGGCGGCGAGCAGTCAGGCCACATAATACTTTTAGACTATGCAACAACAGGCGATGGAATTTTAACCAGCCTTCAGCTGACAAAGCTTATTAGAGAAAGCGGTAAGAAGCTTTCTGAGCTTGGAAAGATCATGAAGGTATATCCTCAAGTGCTTGTAAACGCTAAGGTTGAAAATGGAAAGAAAGACCTTTATTCAAAAGACCCTGTAATTTTAGAGGCAATCAAGAAGGTTGAAGAAAAGCTAAACGGCAAAGGAAGAGTCTTGATAAGACCATCTGGCACAGAGCCTTTAATTAGGGTAATGATTGAAGGCGAGGATTATGAAGAGATTAAAAAAGATGCAGATAATCTTGCAAGCTTGATTGAGTCAAGGCTTTCATAAAAGTTTCTAAGCTAAGTTAAAAAAAGCTTTTTTTAACAAAAAGCTTTTTCAAAGCGCCAGGACCTCTGGAAATTATAGCGCTATTGCCTTTGCGCATTTTTTCCAGAGGTTGACGAGGACTGGGGAGAATCGAGGTTTTCGGCGGGTGCCCCAGCGGGGTTTTGCCTTTTTCCCTCGCAACTTTCTGCTACAAACCCCGGAAGGCAACTTCTGGGACAAAGGCAGAAAGAAAAAAGGCTTATATCCTTGTATTGGCTATGAGAAAATAGCAGCTTGGAAATTAAATATAAAGCTCAAAAGGAGGACAAAAACAAATGTGCGGAATTGTTGGCTATGTTGGCACAAAAAACTGTGTCCCTATTTTGCTCTCTGGGCTTAAAAGACTTGAGTACAGGGGATACGATTCTGCCGGTGTGGCAGTTATCGATATAGATAAATCAAAGATTGACATAGTAAAGACAAAAGGAAGGCTTACCATTTTGGAAGAGAAGCTAAATCAGAATCCAATTGAAGGTTTTGTTGGGATTGGTCATACAAGATGGGCAACACACGGTGAGCCGTCTGATGAGAACTCACATCCGCATGTGAGCCAGAACGGCAAGGTTGCAATTGTCCACAACGGAATCATAGAAAACTATTTGAAGCTGAAAGAATTTCTCATAAAGAAAGGTTACACTTTTGCATCAGATACAGACACTGAGGTTGTTGCTCATCTTATAGAGTATTACTATGACGGTGACATTTTAGATGCATTTATAAAGACTCTTGAAAAGATACAGGGCTCATATGCGCTTGGTGTTCTTTGTCTTGACAGACCGGATATGATACTTGCAGCAAGAAAAGACAGTCCATTAATTGTGGGACTTGGCCAGGGTGAAAACTTCATAGCATCAGATATCCCAGCTATACTGGAGTACACAAGAGATACCTATATTCTTGAAGAAAATGAGATTGCCATTGTGACAAAAGATAAGGTAGAGATTGTAAATACCGAAAAAGAGCCAGTTAAAAAAGAGGTATTTCATGTTACATGGGATGTATCAAGTGCAGAAAAGGGCGGCTATGAACATTTCATGATAAAAGAGATAATGGAGCAGCCAAAGGCTATCAGAGATACCTTGACAGGTAGGCTTCCAGACAGTGGTTTTGAAGTGAACCTTGATGGAATTAAGATTACCAAAGAGGATTTACAAAAACTCAACAAGATATTTATCGTTGCATGTGGTACAGCATACCATGCGGGGATTGTAGGAAAGCATGTCATTGAAAAGCTCACAAGAATTCCTGTTGAGGTTGACATAGCAAGCGAGTTCAGATACAGAGACCCAATAGTAGATGAGAATACATTAACAATTGTGATTTCCCAGTCTGGTGAGACAATAGACACACTTGTTGCAATGAGAGAGGCAAAGGCAAGAGGTTCAAGAACGCTTGGGATTGTAAATGTTGTCGGGTCATCAATTGCAAGAGAGGTAGATGACTGTCTTTATACATGGGCAGGACCTGAGATTGCGGTTGCATCAACAAAAGCTTACACAACACAGCTAATATGCCTGTATCTTATTGCACTTGACTTTGCGACAAAGCTTGGAACAATTTCTTATGAAGACTTTGCAAAAATCAGAGATGAGATCAAACGACTTCCTGAAAAGGTTGAGTATGTTCTGACACATAGGGAAAATATACAAAAGTATGCGTCTGAGCATTTCAATGCAAAGGACATCTTTTATTTGGGAAGAGGCTTGGACTTTGCAGTTGCAATGGAAGGGTCTTTAAAACTCAAAGAGATTTCGTACATTCACTCAGAAGCATATGCAGCAGGTGAGCTAAAACATGGAACAATTGCACTGATTGAAGACGGAACATTTGTAATTGCGCTGGCAACACAGGAAAAGCTTTTTGAAAAGATGGTAAGCAACATAAAAGAGGTAAAATCACGTGGTGCTGTTGTACTTTCTGTTGCTCAGGAGGGAAATACCGACATAGAAAATGTATCAGACCATGTTTTGTATATTCCAAGGACACTTGACATTTTAGCACCAGTTTTGACAGTTGTGCCACTGCAGCTTTTTGCATACTACACAGCAGTCCAGAGAGGCTGCGATGTTGACAAGCCAAGGAACTTGGCAAAGAGTGTGACTGTGGAGTGATTTGAAAAAATTCAACAAAATAGGGATAAGTGGTTACAGCAATATCAAAAAAAGATGTGCCACTTATCCCTTAATTTTTTTATACCTCTCTCCCCACTCATACATAGCATCAAGAATGGGTTTTAAGCTAAGCCCAAGCTCTGTGAGCGTATACTCAACCCTTGGCGGAACTTCTGGGTAAACCTTTCTAATGACAAGCCCATCCTTTTCCATTGACCGTAGCTGCTGTGTGAGAACCTTTTGGCTAATGCCATTTATGCACTTTAGAAGTTGATTAAACCTTTTTGTACCGTGCAAGAGCTCTCTCAAAATAAGGATTTTCCATTTACTACCTATCAAGGCCAGCGTAATTTCCACAGGACAGAGTGGCATATTCTCATTTGAATTTTTCAATGTTCATAACCCCTTTTTTTTCTTTAAGGTTACCTAAAGTATAGTATATCACAAAAAAGTACCTACTTGCAATTATATACTAACAGTGAATAATATATTATTTGTAATCAGTGGGAAGGAGGGATTCCAAAGTGAAGGTAATAGGAATTATTGGCAGTCCGCGCAAAGGTGGCAATACCGAAATTTTGGTTGAAAAAATCTTAAGCGGTGCAAAAGAAGCAGGGCTTGATGTGGAAATATTTAAATTGAATGAGCTGAATATTCATCCCTGCCAGGGATGTAATTTTTGCCAAGAAAACGGCAGGTGCCAACAGCAAGACGACATGCAAAAAATATATAATGCGCTGTATGCTGCCGATGCACTGGTTGTTGGCTCTCCAATTTACATGAGCTATGTTACAGCCCAGACCAAGCTTTTTTTAGACAGACTGTATGCGCTTTTAAAGATTGGAGAAGGTTCAAGAATACCTGCTGGCAAAAAGTGTGTTCTTGTATATACTCAAGGTGCTGGCACAGATGGAGAGAAGATAATGAACGCAATAGCTGGATTTTTTAAATGGGCATTTAATATGGAGATAAAAGCTATAATAGGTAGTAATAACCTAAATCCTGCAGGCGAAGTGACAAATAGAAAAGAATTACTTGAAAGAGCTTTTGAGGTGGGAAAAGAGATTGTAAAAGGATAATATAATAAAATTTAAAAATTGAAGATAGAAGTTAATAATTACAGTAAATAATTACAGTAGGGATAAGTGCAATTGTTGAAAATAAAGTGTTCAAGTTTCCACTTTTCCATAGATTCTTAGTGTAAAATATTTATAGGATATTGAATGGAAAAAAGCTCCCTCCTCTTGGTAGAAGAGAAAAAATGATGTAGAATATAAGGTTGAAAAAACTAAAGAGAAAAGGAAAAGCAAACCAAAGGAAGGAGCAAAATGACTAAAGATATTGTATCAAAAATAAAAGAACTTTTAAAGACTTTTGAGGACGGATTAGAGAAGATAGTGCGAAGGGAGAAGGATTTAACAGAATATTCAATTGAGCTTAAGAAGCAATTGGACCAGATAGGTAAGGGGATAATAGAGGAGGCATGTAAATTTATAGATGAAGTGGTGAAAGAAAGCAGAGAGAGGAAGAAGAGGTATGAGGTTGTAAGGAAAGATAAGAGAAGTTTAAGGACAATATTTGGGGATATTGAATATGAGAGGAGGGAGTTAAAATAAAATTGTGTCCACTGTATAATTTAGTATTGAAATAATCATCAAAGGGGGACTACTTAAAATGAATAAAAACGAAATTTTCGAAACTACTAAAAACATGGCCCAAGAAGCAAGTATTAAATATGTATTGCTTCCTGTGATGGCTCTATCCGCCCAGCTCTAAAGCAACTACAAGTAAAACTTGCAACACCTGCCTTGTGTCTTGAAATCTCTGTCCCTCGAACACGCCCTTAGAATTTCCGACCTTCTATTCTCTTCTTTTTCGCTACAAAAGAGTTGATAGTTCGTACACCGATCTTCTTATATCGCAAGTATGTCAATGGTTATTCTTTAGCGTTCCCTTGTCCAGACTTTGAAAAACTTAAATCTCCCTTATTCCGAAAACAAAATCCTAAAAATCAAAGAAGACCTCAAAAAATGAACTTCAATTATTCAAACAAAAAGAATTGCCCACAAGTGCTTTTGCTTCTTTTCATCGATGGTTATTCAGAAGTGAAGTTAAGGATAATTCTAAGATAAAACTTGCTACTTGCAATGCCAGCCTCGGTATCGACTCAAAAAAGGTAAAAAAGACATTTTGGTATTCTGCTCTTTCTTCGGAAAAGAAAATAAGGCTGATTGGATGAAAGTATTTAAAGACTTAATTACAAGAGGTTTTAAAGAAGTTTTAATTGTTATAAGCGATGATTTTCCTGGTATTAAAGATGCTGTCAAACTTGCTTACCCTCTTGCTGAGCTTGAGCTTGCTTTTGTCCACCTTGAGCAAAATAGCTGAAAAAATATATGACAAAATTATAGAGCTTTCAGCTTTTAACAAGAGTTTAGAAAGATTTAGAATTTCTTTCTCCGATTTTGACAAAGCTGCAGCAAAATTTAAAGAACTTTGCGATGGATACCTTTCAAAATATCCTCGATTTGTTAAAACAATATCAGAAAAAGCAGAGTTTTATCTTGCCCATATGAAATACCCCATATGAAATACCCTGAAGAATTAAGAAAGCATATTTATACCACAAGCGCCGTTGGAAGTGTAAATAGCATGATTGAAAAGTAAAGAAGTAAAATTCAGGTGGATATATCAAGACTGCCAAAGTCTTAGAAATTAATATTTACTTACAGCAAGAAACCTTACGCCGTACAAAATGGAAAAATAGAGCTTTTCAGTATTAGAAAATACATCAATAACATAACCCAACTTTACAACTTGCGTTATAAATTGGAAACACAAAATTCTTGACAAGTCTCGAAGTTAGTTAATTAAAGAAAATTGTGTTGTTAGTACTTTCATAAACGGTAAGATTTTATTAAAATAAAATTAATTAATATCAAAATTTGCTGTTATTATATTGAAGTCGACTTTTATAATAAGAGAGGTTAATTAATATGGCTTTATGGGGAATTTTTATCAGTGCGTTTTTAATAGGCTTTTCAGGAGCAATGATGCCAGGGCCAATGTTAGGGGTCACGATTGACGGCAGTCTAAAAAAAGGGTGGACAGCAGGACCTTTGACAGTATTAGGACACGGAATGCTGGAACTTATATTAATTGTCATCATGACATTCGGGCTTAAAGATTTTTTTACTAATCCGACAGTTGCAGGATTTGTTGGACTATTTGGCGGTGCTTTCCTTGCATGGATGGGGTATGGAATGATAAAGTCCGGCATAAACAAGTCAGTTTCTCTGGAAAATCAAATAACGGGAAATAGTGCAGGCATGAGAAATCTTGTATTGGCAGGAGCACTTGTAAGCGCTACTAATCCTTACTTCATTCTCTGGTGGGCGTCTACGGGGATGGAATTAATACGCCAGTCTTATACTTTAGGGTTAATTGGCGTTTTGTTCTTTTTTATAGGACATATTTTATCGGACTTTGTGTGGTATTCAGCAATTTCCATGGCACTTTCCAGAGGAAAAAAACTGATAAGTGATGTTGTATATCGCTGGATTATTTTGTTGTTAGGCATATTTATTTTAGCATTTTCAATCTATTTTATAAATAGTGGTTGGAAAATGCTTCAAACCTGATGATATAATTTCAAGAGGGACCTAATGAAAAAAGGTACTATTGCCTTGTAATAGATTTAAAATTTAAACTGGAGGGCAAGCTCTATGAAATCAATTAATATATACCACTCATTCTCCTTGGAAACCTGAATTTTCTTTGTCTTTTTTTTCTTGTTCTTTAATAAAATTAACCACATTTATCACGGGCAAAATAAGAGGATTAATATTAGCTGCTTTTGTTATATCTGAAACAGTTGAACGTAAATAAGGAAATAAAATTGCTGTACCGTTATATTTAGTTAATTCAATAAATTTTTCTCGTTCTATGTTCTCACTTCCTCTAAAATAACCTGTTAATGAAATTTCTAAACTAAAAGGAAAATTATTCTCTTCTGCGTTTCCAAATATGTTACACTTTAATGTAACGGTCGATTTTTTTTCTTCTTCTCTTACATTTATGTTGACAGCTAAAGAAAATCTTACTTCTATTGGCTTATTTTCTAATTTTGCTTGATGATTATAATTATAATGAATATAATCAACCACATAATTTTCAAATCTGAAATACGGAGCACTAACTTCTTTCATCACTAAGCCACCTTTTGCCCTATATTTAAATCCTCTATATTTATATTAATTTCTTCATTATTCTCAAAAACATAATATGGATAAGTGGAGTACCACATATCTCCCTTTAAGCTCAAGTTATCAATGTAATCGTTATTTTCAATCTTACTTGTATTAACCCCTACTGGATAAGCTATTTCGAAATCATAGTAAAGTTCTTCTATAGACTCTTCTTTGCTATTCTCAATTTCTTCTAATAACCGTAATAATTCTTCATCGGTCATGTTATCTATCTGTTTATTGATATAATCAAAATATTCCTTAACAGTAATAGGTCTCATTGATATATACCTCCTCAATGCTTTTTATGCATTCAATATTTTTCACACATACTTGAACCTGTATAGGATATATGTTAGTGCCTGATATTGGTTTGCTGCTGGGAACTATATATGCAGCTCTGACAACATCAAAAGGACAAAGTCTATACATTAAATCTATTACATGCAACTCTCTCCACCTAAATTTATTATTCCCCTTATTATCAATTCTATTCTTAATTTTATGAACAAGTGCTTTAAACAATTCAAATGTTTCCAAATCACACAAATCCAACAGAGTATCAGCTTCTATTCGACTTTTTATTATTACCCAGTCGCGAT
Source organism: Caldicellulosiruptor sp. F32 (assembly GCF_000404025.1). Lineage (NCBI taxonomy): Bacteria > Bacillati > Bacillota > Caldicellulosiruptorales > Caldicellulosiruptoraceae > Caldicellulosiruptor > Caldicellulosiruptor sp. F32. The sequence continues at coordinate 17,579 of NZ_APGP01000044.1, read as the reverse complement.
ATTTTCTTGCCTTGGTACACCAATTATAAGCCTGCTTTAAATCATTTTCAAAAAAATAAACACCTTCACCTAACCACTGCTTTTTACCCCTCGATATCAAAAATTTTTTGCTTGCTAATATTTTTATAGCACTTTCACGAGTTGTTCCATGATAGCCTGTACAGGAATAAGGTCTTATTAATTTAAGTTTTTCCATATCAATGATATGTATCTCCCTTTGTTAGCTTATTTTAAAATTTCACAATTAACATTCTAACGACATTATAACACTTGAAGAAAAAAAGTGAAGTATAAAATTTGGAAATTTTCCTTGTCAGTTCTAAGTCAAATATGTTATTAAATAAAGTTATTGATGCCACATCTTTATAGATAAAGATAGTTTCAATCAAGTTTATAGCCACTGTCTGCTAATAACATTCTTAGGTTTGTTGTCTAATATCTCCTACACAGGATCAAGATGTTCTGGAATTGTTGAATAAAAAATGTTATCTCATGCACAGCTTTAGCAGGGTTTAACCCGCCTCTGAGACTACCGTGGATAAATGTACATAAGCTTAGAGAGATGAAACATAAAACTATGTAAATTCCACAAACCACCTATTCTCATCACAAAAAAGATACAGTACTTTTGAGCGGACAAGGATTTTATATCTTATGCCTTGTCCGCCTGCTTTTAAAGAGGCAGCATTTCTTTTTTCTATAATTTTGTCAATCTCATATGTTTTCCCATCAACCCAGACAAACGAAATTGGAGTTATTTCTCCTTCCTTTGAAAAATGAGCATAAACTTCTACAAATATTTTTCTCATTTTAAAAACCCTCACCCTCTCATGTTTGTTTTGAAAAACAAAATTTTATTTGAAAAATGCAACAGGATGAATTTTGTTGTGCAGAGGAATCTCGCAAGGCAAGTCAGATTTAGTCAAAAGTATAGCTGGCAAAACTGCGCTCTGCCCAAACCTTCTTCGAATTTGGTCAATAGCTTTTTCAAGCTGTTCTAATTTGAGCTTTTTCAAACTGTCAAACTCAAGCTGATAAAATGAGTTTGCACAAACAAGATCTAAAGCTCTTACGCCAAGCGACCTTATGCTATTTTTAAAGTTCCAGTGTTTTTTAAATATTTCAAAAGCTTTTTGAGAGATTTCTCTTGCCAGAAAAGTAGGATTTTTGAGTTTTTCCTGCCTTGTTATTGAAAAAAGGAAACTGTCTCTTATCCAAACTTGGACTGTATAACATTTTAAATACTGCTGACGAAGCCTCTGCGCAACAGACTCAGAAAGCATTCTAATAACATATTCTGCATCTTCGTAGCAAGTCAAATCTCTTGGCAGTGTTATGCTATTGCCAATTCCTTTGATGTTATCTTCAAAAAGTGGGGGAGTAACAGGTGTTGTGTCAAGTCCATTTGCAAATATCCAGAGTACCTCACCCCATTTGCCAAGGATTCTTTTAAGATATTCAGGTGAGCTTTTGGCTATATCACCTATTGTATAAATTGCCCTTGAACTGAGCTTCTTTTCTGTTGCGCTACCGACATACAAGAGGTCTTTTGCAGGCAGCGGCCAGACAATTTGTTTAAAGTTTTCTTTTGTGATAACTGTTACAGCATCGGGTTTTTTGTAGTCGCTTCCAAGCTTTGCAAATACTTTGTTAAATGATACTCCAACAGATACCGTCAGACCAAGCTCAGTTTTTATTCTTTCTTTGATTTCATAAGCAATCTTTCTGCCACTTCCTAAAATTTTTGTAGACTCTGTCACATCAAGCCAGCACTCGTCAATTCCAAAAGGCTCTATCAAATCTGTATACTCAGAGTAAATTTGTTGCACAAGTTTTGAAAATCGGATATAAAGAGGAAAATTAGGCTTTAAAATTACAAGGTTTGGACATTTTCTCAGTGCCTGCCATATAACATCGCCTGTTTGAATACCATATGATTTTGCAATCTGATTTTTTGCAAGAACTATTCCATGTCGAAGCTCACTTTCACCACAAACAGCAACAGGTTTGTTTTTCAGCTCAGGATGATAAAGACATTCAACAGACGCATAGAAGTTATTAAGGTCACAGTGCAAAATCACCCTGCCCACTTTTTCTCACCTATAGAACATAAGTTTGTATATACATTATAACACCGAAAATATGTTTGATAAATAGAAATATTAGGCAATTTCAAAAAAAGCTATTCAGATTTATTCCATACTCGAAATATATAGCCATTTGATACTGAAATAAGATTTACAGGGAGAAAAAGTTTAATAAAGGAATGACGGCAAGGAACTGTTTTGTTACCGCTAAACATTGTGCAATGTGAAAAAATGATTTATAATAAATTGATGACTAACTATGAAAGACTTCTCATGCTTTTGATTTTTTAGATACAGGAAGGGATGATGTATATGAGTTGCCCTGAATGTGAAAACAGATTGGTCTCTAATTTTAAAAACCAGAAAGTAGATCTTTCTTTGCTTGACCCTGTTTTGGATGAGTACAAAGGAGAAAAGAGTAACATTATAGCGATTTTACAAAAAACACAAGAGATTTACGGATTTCTGCCATTAGATGCACTAAGTTATATCTCAGAAAAAACAGGTGTAAAAAAGGCTAAGATATATGGAATTGCAACCTTTTATGCTCAATTTAGGTTAAAGCCAGTTGGGAAATATGTGATCTTACAATGCCAAGGGACTGCATGCCATGTAAATGGGTCTGAAGAGATTAAGAATGCCTTGTGTGATGAATTGAATATAAAGCCAGGTGACACAACAGAAGACGGGATGTTCACCTTAGAAGAGGTTGCATGTCTTGGTTGCTGTAGTCTTGCACCTGTTATGATGATAAATGGTGAAACATATGGAAAACTTACACCTGATAAGGCAAGGGAAATTATACGTAGGATATATGAAAGAGAGAAAAATGTATAGAAGAGGTGGCAGAGATGAAAATTCGAGTGGGACTTGGCAGCTGTGGTATGGCGGCAGGCGGGAACAAGGTCATGGAATGTATACAACAGGAGTTACGCTCCAGAAACCTTGATATTCCAGTGGAACCAACAGGTTGTATTGGTCTTTGCTTTTTTGAGCCACTTGTTGATGTCATAGATGGTGATGATGTATACACCTATGGCAATGTTACGCCTGAGATGATACCCAAGATAATTGAAAGCCATGTTATTGGCAAAAAACCGCTTGATGAATTTATTGTATCTACCTCTTTCGAACCATACCCGATGTTGAAGTCGCAGGTAAGAATTGCACTAAAAAATTGTGGCCGAATAAATCCTGAAGATATCGATGATTATATAAAGAATGGTGGTTATGAAGCGCTTAAAAAAGTGCTAACGTCAATGACGCCTGAAGAGGTTATTGAAGAGATAAAGATTTCAGGGTTACGCGGTAGAGGCGGTGCAGGATTTCCGACATGGTTTAAGTGGGATGCGGCAAGAAAAGCAAGTGGAGATATAAAATATGTGGTTTGTAATGCTGATGAGGGTGACCCTGGTGCTTTTATGGACAGGAGTATTCTTGAAGGTGATCCTCATGCAGTTTTAGAGGGAATGACTATTGCTGCATATGCTATTGGTGCAAAGGAAGGGTACATTTATGTTCGTGCTGAATATCCACTTGCAATAAAGCGTCTGGAGATAGCAATAGAGCAGGCAAGAAATAGAAACCTGCTTGGGAATAATATTCTAAATACCAATTTTAGCTTTGATATAAAGCTAAAAAAAGGTGCAGGGGCATTTGTATGTGGTGAAGAAACTGCACTTATTGCGTCTATAGAAGGCGAAAGAGGTATGCCAAGACTAAAACCGCCATTTCCGGCTCAATCAGGGCTATGGGGTAGGCCTACAAATATAAACAATGTTGAGACATATGCAAATGTACCATGGATAATCACAAATGGAGGCAAGGCTTTTGCAAGCTTAGGAACAGAAAAAAGTAAGGGAACAAAAGTGTTTGCAGTTGCTGGTAAGATAAAAAGAGGTGGATTGGTTGAAGTTCCTATGGGCATGTCACTACGCGAGGTTATATACAACATAGGTGGCGGTATAAAAGACGACAAAGCATTTAAAGCAGTGCAGATGGGCGGACCTTCTGGTGGATGCATTCCGGCCGACCTTATAGATACTCCAGTTGACTACGAAAGCATAACAAAAACTGGTGCTATAATGGGTTCTGGTGGAATGATAGTAATGGACGAAACTACCTGTATGGTTGATATAGCAAGATTCTTCTTAGAATTTACTTGTAAAGAATCCTGCGGTAAATGTACTTATTGTCGTGTCGGTACAAGACGTATGCTGGAGATTTTAGATAGGATATGCAATGGCGAGGGTAGGGACGACGACTTAGAATTGCTTGAAGAGCTGGCAGTTAGTGTTAAAGACGGTTCACTGTGTGGACTTGGACAGACTGCTCCAAACCCAGTCCTTACAACTCTTAGATATTTTAAAGATGAGTATATAGCACATATAAGAGATAAAAAGTGTCCTGCAAAGCAATGTAAAGCGCTAATAACCTACTCTATATTGCCTGAAAAATGTACAGGTTGTGGACTTTGTGCAAGAAAATGTCCAACTAAAGCAATAACAGGTGAGCGATTAAAACCACATGTTATTGATCAGAGCAAATGCACAAAGTGTGGAACGTGTATGAATGTTTGCAGATTTGGTGCTGTCAATGTTGAATAAAGAGGGAGAGGATGTTTATGCGACTTGTAAGGGTGAACATTGACAACAAAGAGATATTTGCCGAGGAAGGGAAAACAATCTTAGAAGTAGCACATGAGAATAATATAGAAATTCCCCATCTTTGCTATGATAAAAGGTTAAAACCTTACGGTGCATGTGGGCTCTGCGTTGTAGAAATAGAAGGCTCACCTAAATTGGCAAGAGCATGTTCAACATATGTTACTGATAAAATGGTTATAAAAACAGATTCACCACGTGTCAGAAATGCACGCAAGATGGCTTTAGAGCTTTTGTTATCCGAGCACAGAGGAGATTGTAGACCTCCCTGTGTCCTGGCTTGCCCTGCTCACACCGATTGCCAAGGGTATGTGGGACTTATTGCAAATGGTCAGTTTAGAGAAGCGGTTGCGCTCATAAAAGAACAGTTGCCGTTTCCTGCAAGTATAGGTAGAGTGTGCCCACACCCTTGTGAGGAAGCATGCAGAAGAAATATGGTGGACCAACCTATTGCTATTGCCGAGCTCAAAAGATTTGTAGGGGACATTGACCTTTTGGACGATGGCTATATACCGCCGATAAAACCAAAGACAGGTAAAAAGGTTGCTATTGTTGGTGGTGGGCCGGCTGGGCTTACATGTGCGTTTTTCTTGGCAAAAGAAGGTCATGACATAGTTGTTTATGAGGCTATGCCAAAAGCTGGTGGTATGTTAAGATACGGTATACCTGAATACAGACTTCCAAAGAGGATATTGGATAAAGAAATTGAGCTAATTGAAAAAATGGGCGTTCAAATTAAGACTAATATGCGGCTTGGTGCTGATATTTCTTTAGAGTATCTTCGCAAAAACTATGATGCAGTTTTCTTAGCAGTTGGTGCTTGGAAAAGCTCAACACTGGGATGTCCGGGAGACAGTGCAGAAGGTGTTATAGGTGGGATTGAGTTTTTGCGAAAGGTTTCTATGAACCAGCCAGTAAATCTTGGACAGCGTGTTCTTGTAGTTGGCGGTGGTAACACTGCTATGGATGCTGCAAGAACAGCAATAAGACTTGGTGCAAAAGAGGTTACAGTGCTTTATCGTAGAACGCGTGAAGAGATGCCTGCCGAGGATATAGAAGTAAATGAAGCGGAAGAGGAAGGAGTAAAGTTCCAGTTCCTTGTTGCACCTATTGAGGTAATAACTGATGGAGGCAGGGTCAGGGCGCTTAAGTGTCAGAGAATGCGACTTGGTGATATGGATGAATCAGGAAGAAGAAGACCTGTGCCAATAGAGGGTGCTGAGGTTATTTTTGAAGCTGATACAATTATATCTGCAATTGGTCAGAAAGTAAGAGTGGAAGATGTAGAAGGGTTGGAGCTTACAAGACATGGTACAATAAAGGTTGATGAAGGCACATATCAAACAAGTCTTGAGGGTGTATTTGCAGGTGGTGATGCTGTAACAGGTCCAAAGATTGCAATAGAAGCTATAGCACAAGGGAAAAACGCAGCAAGGGTTATCGATAGCTATCTTAGGGGCAAGTTAGAGCCAATTAAAGAACCATATTATGTAAAGCAAGAAGACCTTACGCCAGAAGACTTTAAAGATAGAGAGAGAAAACCAAGGGTACCATTAAAGGTAGCAAATGCCGAAGAAAGAAAGAATAACTTCAGAGAGATAACATCAACAATGACAGAAGAAGAGGCAATTGCAGAAGCATCAAGGTGTCTTGAGTGTGGATGCATGGATTACTTTGAGTGCCAGCTTTATAAATATGTTAACCAGTACGATGTAGATCCTCAGCGGCTTTCAGGTTACAAGCACAAAAGATATGAGCCTCAGAAGCATCCGTTTATTGAAAGAAATCCCGACAAATGTATTTTGTGCGGTCTTTGCATAAGAGTTTGTGAAGAGGTAGTTGGAGTTTGCGCGCTTGGATTTGTGAATCGCGGCTTTGAAACAATAGTCAAACCAGAGTTTGGTTTGCCGTTAGAAGAGACAAGCTGTATATCCTGTGGACAGTGTGCTGACATATGCCCAACAGGTGCATGTATTGGCAAACAACCTGTTGCAAAGCAAGTACCAGTTAATACTGTTGCTACAAAAACTGTATGTACTTTCTGTGGCATGGGTTGTGAAATGCTGGTAGAGACGAAGGGGAATTTGATATTTGATGCATCACCAGTTCAATCAAATGAGGGTATGCTTTGTGCTTTTGGCAGGTTTGGTATAAAGTATGTAAACGACAAAGACAGAATTTTAGCACCTTTGATTAAAGTAAATGGAGAACTATCTAAAACCACTTTTGACCAAGCACTGATTGAGACTGCTAAAAAACTTCAAGCAATTAGAGCATCATATGGTAAGGATAGTATAGCAATAATTGCATCACAGAGGTTGACAAATGAGGAAGCTTTACTTCTTACAAAACTGGCACAAAAACTTGACACTACTGTGATAGGTTCTTTCGACTTGAGGGAGTCTGTACTCGATAGAATATTTGGTTTGAACGATTCAACTAATAGTTTTGATGAAATTTACTCTACTGACCTTATTGTAGCTGTTGGCAAGGTAGCAGAAAACCATGCAGTAATGGGTGCTAAACTGAAAAAAGCAGTTGAATTGGGTGCAAAACTAGTTACAATAAACAATGGAGAGACAAGAGCAGATGAGTGGGCAATTGCAAAATACAAGATAAATAATACAGTCTTCTTCAAGGCCACAATAAAAGCTTTATTCGAAATGAAAGCTGTCGATGAAGATTATGTATCTAAAATAGCAGTTAATTTAGATGAACTAAAAGATGATGTAAAGAATGTTGAGGTTACAGATGAAGCAAGTGAGTTTGCAAAAATCATAGCTGGTGCGAAAACTGCTATGGTGATTGTAGACGAAGAGAGTGTATCAGACACAACAATTGGACAACTTGCTGATATATTAGCATTGACACAAAAAATTGGAAGACCGCGCTGCGGTATAATTAAAGTAACTGGCCTTGGCAATACTCAAGGTGCTTGGGATATGGGTATTAGAATGAGCAAAGAAGGAATAGTAAAGCTGATTAATGAAGGAAAGGTCAAGGCTGCGTTCATAGTAGGAGAGGATCCACAAGCTGCAGATGAGAACCTGAGAGAAGTTTTAGACAAACTGGAATGTTTGATTGTTGCTGATGTATTTTTGACAGAAACGGGCAAGAGAGCCGATGTTGTTCTTCCACTTGTGAGCCATGTTGAGAGCACAGGAACTGTGACAAGAGCTGACGGAAAGATACAAAATCTGAACTTGGTACTAAAGCCAAAGAGTGGGCTTTCTAATTTGGAGTTGTTGTTGAAATTGGCTGAACTATTTGGTTTGCAATATAACTTAGAGAAACTAAACCGCGAAATGGTTGAATTGCTCCAAAATGAGAACAAGTATAATCAGCAAATACTTTACACAGAAGGGTTTGCAACTCCAGATAAGACCGTACACTTATTTGTATCAAAGGATGCACCTGCTTTTGTAGAAAAAGCAGTATTTGACACAGTGAAAAATCGATTTAAGAAATACTTACAAGATAAGCATTTGAAATACTAAAAATAGGCTCTCTTAACAAGAGAGCCTATTTTGATTTTTAATATTTTTGATTGACAAAAAACAAACAATGTTTATATAATAATAATTGGAATGTTAATTTTTTAACAGGAGGTAATTTGTATGTGGGAAACTAAAATAAATCCTTTCAAGATATTTGAACTTAGGTGTAAAAACACAACATATTTCGGAATTGGTGCTATTAATAAAATAGGCGACATTTTGGAGGATTTGAAGAAGAGGGGAATAAATAAAGTTATACTTATAACTGGCAAAAGCTCTTACAAAATAAGTGGAGCTTGGGATGTTGTAAGGCCTGCACTGGAAGAAAAGAAAGTTGACTTTTGTATTTATGACAAAGTTGGGCCAAATCCAACTGTTGATATGATCGAAGAAGCGGTTGAAATGGCTAAAAGTTTTGGTGCACAAGCAGTTATTGGTATCGGTGGAGGAAGTCCAATTGATACTGCAAAAAGCGTTGCTGTACTTCTTGAATACAAAGACAGGAATGCAAGAGAACTTTACGAGCAAAAGTTTGCTCCTGAAAAAGCTGTTCCAATAATAGCTATAAACTTGACACATGGTACAGGTACAGAAGTTGATAGATTTGCTGTTGCAACTATACCTGAGAAAAATTACAAACCTGCAATTGCATATGATTGTATCTATCCATTATACTCAATAGATGATCCTCAGCTTATGACAAAACTTGATAAAACACAAACTGTTGCAGTTACAGTAGACGCGCTCAATCACGTTACAGAAGCCTCAACAACATTGGTAGCATCCCCATACAGTATTTTAACCGCACAGGAGACTGTAAGGCTTATAGCAAAATATCTACCTGTTGCAATAAATGAGCCACAAAACCTTATTGCAAGGTATTACCTTTTGTATGCATCAGCATTAGCAGGTATCTCGTTTGATAACGGACTTTTACATCTTACACATGCTCTTGAACACCCGCTAAGTGCTGTAAAGCCTGAACTTCCACATGGCTTGGGACTTGGAGCACTTCTTCCTGCTATAGTCAAGACAATTTATCCATATCAGGCTGAAGTTTTGGCATCTGTTTATGAGCCAATTGTTCCTAACTTAAAAGGAGTGCCTTCAGAGGCAGAATTTGCAGCTAAGAAAGTGGAAGAGTGGTTGTTTGAAATGGGGTGCGATAAGAAACTTTCTGACTTTGGATTTAGCCAGAGCGACGTTGATAATCTTGTGGACTTGGCACTTGAGACACCGTCTTTAGGGTTACTCCTTTCAATGTCTCCAGTTAAAGCAACCAAAGAAGTAATTAAAAAGATTTACGAAGAATCATTGTACCCAATGAAGTGAGACTTTGATTGTGGCAGATAAAAGTAAATATCTGTGACTTCTCTATAATGAGCAATAGTTGGGGTGGCATTTTTTAGTACCACCCCAACATTGTTAATAAACACTTTAGTATTTCTTGTCTTTCTATTAACTTGTCAGAAGAGCATCCTTTCAGGCTTATTCACCTAAGCTTTTTTGTCCTCACAGAGGCTAAACTTACATTTTACTCAGCACATCATAAAAGAGAAGGATGCTAAAATGTTGATGTGCAATTTAGGAAATTTTAAATTTAGCAAGTGTATGGTATAATTAGAGATAAGTACTATGAATAGTGTAGATATTTATATAACAGCTAAACTTTCACTACTTCTAATTGATGTACATACTGTAAAAGAAAATAAAACAATTAAATCAAAAAGTATATTGAAAGCTTTAGCCTGAAAGGTGGTCAATAATGATGAAATTTGGTATGAGAAAACCAAGCATAAGAAAAAGCATAGCTGCAAGGACAAGTATCAAAAGGTTTATCAGGCATAGTTTAGGCTTGAAAGCACCGAGGGGCTATGGATGGATAACAAATCCTAAAAAATACATGTACAACAAAATCTATAACAGAACAACTTTTAGCATATTTTCACTTTTTAAGAAGTTATTCAAATGAGGATCTATATGAAGTGAAAGTTTTAATAGGGAAAAGGCAATATATAATCTTTGCCTATGGTGAGACACTTTTATTTTTGCAAGAGTGTACTTCTAAGTTATGGACACTTCGCAATTGTTATTGATATGGCACAAAATTTGAGGGCATGTGAGAAGATTTTCCTATTTGCTCAAAGCTACATGCCCGCTCAAGATATACACATCCTAAAAAACCCGGCAGATGAAAATGACAATCCATGGTATTCAGTAAATTTTGAGGACATTTTAGTAACGGCAGAGTGGCAGTTCAAAAAGGGGTACGTTTATAGGTTTTAGTGAGTAAAAACTTATGTGTAACCTGTTTAGTGTGTATTAGTTTCAAATGACTAACAAAAGATTTGTAAAAATTTTGTTGACAAATATAACTTATAAGTTATATAATTAAGGTGTCAAGGATGGAATTTAACAAAGTGGAAAATATAATTTATCCAGAGGGGTTTATTTCAAACTATATTTATTGTCATTCAGGGCTTAATAGTGACTTAGAAGAGATTATAGATAAAAGTGGTGAAAAAGCCCAGTTTGGTCGGAAATTTAGAAAAGCACTTAAGTTTTTAGAAGCTCTCAAGAAAAGTTGTACTAATCAATCTCAGATTTTTGAGAAATTAAAGAGGGAAGAAAAGCCCAGCCAAACAGAAAAATCCAAAAAGTTATTCTTATGCAATTGAAAAAGCGAAAGAACGTCTTGAGGAGCTCAAATCTACATATCCTGATTTAAAACTGGTTACTACTTAGTTTTTGCTATTAAATCGCAAGGGTTAGTAGAGTAAATAAGTGGATATAATATTATAGAAGAAATTTTGTTTTTAGAGGTGAACGTAAATGAATGAACTAATTAAGTTGGAATCTCCATATAAAATAGTGGAGAAATATGTAAGTGAAGAAGATAAAAAATATTTTGAATTAGATGATATTCTAGTGAATATCGCATTAAGCTTGATAAATTACAGAATAAAAAATAATCTAACCCAAAAAGAATTAGCTCAAAAGCTTGGTATGACGCAGGCAATGGTTTCAAAGCTTGAAAGTGGAGAGTATAATCCTACTGTAAAAATGCTTTATGAGATATCAAAAGCTCTTGGTTTAGAATTTAAAGTCGAGTTGAGAGAAAAGACAGAACCTATGGAACAGTGGATTGAATGTAGTGAGTCTTTTATTGACGTGGGAAGTAGCAACAGAGTAGGTGATGCGGCTTGATAGATATAGATATGATAAAGGCTGATTTTCAAATTATTTCTAGTAGAGTTGTAAAATTTGAGCTTGAAACAAGGGATTGGAACGAAGAGAAGGAAAATATTAGTGTAAGCAATAACTATGATTATGAAATTATAAAACTTGAAGAAAATGAACAGTTGTATTATGGGGTTCTCCACTTCAAATCGTATTTTACTGCTAAGGTTAAAAATAAACTTTTGTTTAAAGTTAATATTATATATGAAGGTGCATTTATAGGCAAAAAAGAAAAATTAGGTATGCAAGATTTCAAGAATATGTTAGAATTAAATGGAATAGTGACGTTAGCTCACTTGACACGGGCATATGTGATTTCTTGTACAGCCCTGGCAGGCTTTAATCCTCCTGTAAGATTACCCTTGATAAACATACATAAGTTAAAGGAAATGAAGGAGCAGACCATGACGCAAAAACAATGAGTTTGCAATGTTTAAAAAAACTTGTACTTTATCTAACTACAACTATTGATAGATAAAAAATTATTTAAAACAGAGCTGGATTTATGGAAATGAGTTTGATGAATATTGGACACAGGTAATTTATAAAAGAAAAACTCTATAATCCAATCAGGCAAAATTATGTGCATATTCCTAAGAACTTCAATTGAAGAAACTTTAGCAAAAACACCCTTTTAAAAAATTGTTATTAACTTACTTGCGACTGTTTTGAAAGAGAAGGTGGAAGCAAAAAGGATGATAAATATGCTTTTTGATATGGGGCAGATTAACAGAGGGAAGGAAATTGTAAATACTGGCATAGTCACCCTAATTCTTCTCTTATTTGGAGATTTTATTATTAACTTAACATCTCTCGGTATTAACGAAGAATTAATAAAAAAGATTGTGTTTAATGGAATAGTTTTTATTAATATACTTTTATTTACTGACTTTCTGATAAGAAGAATGGACTATCAATATTGGATAATTGAAAATTGGTGAGAAAATAGGATGTTGCTATCGTTCAGAGGCTTTTGTTGAGTGACTTAGTAGATTTGTTTTAAAAGATTCCTTGAAGAAAGCGGCTGTAGTAGAGAATAAAATAACTAGTTAGGATGAAAATCTACCCAAATTACATTTTTAGCAAATGCTATATTTTCAAAGGGCAGGCTGTGTAAAAGCTCTGCTCTTTTTTTGTCATTTTACTTGAAAAAATTTTATAAAAAAGTTATATTGTTGTTAAGAAGAATAATAGTGAGCAAGTGTTTGGTTGGAGAGCAAGTGGAAAGATGAAATTTGGCATGAGAAAACCAAGTATAAGGAAAAGTATAGCTGCAAGGACAAGCGTCAAAAGGTTTATCAGGCATAATTTGGGTTTGAAAGCTACCGAGGGGATCAAGATAGTAATTTTTTGAAATTAAAGGAATTAAATGTGAGCAGCTAACGTTTTATGCAGTTGATATAAGGATACTCAGATGATTTTTATATTCCTTAAATAGAAGAAGCTAAAGACTCTTATAAGTTAGCGGTGTTGGTCAAAGAATTTGTTATTAAGAAAGTTGAAGTTTAAATCAAAGAAAGAAAAATTATATAATAAGGAGATGATTTTTTAAATGGAAACAAGCAAATTTGAATTCGAACTTCCTAAGGAAATTATTAATTATTTACCAAGTGATAATGAAGAGTTTTTAAAGAAAATTAAGGAACTTATAGTTTACACATTAGTAAAAGAAGAAAGGATTTCATTTGGTATGGCAGCTGAAATACTTGGAATGAATAAAATAGATTATTTGGCTGACTTAGGTGCCTTAGGCATAAGCTATTTTGACCAAACCATTGAAGAAGTAATTGAAGATAAAAAGAATTTGGATAAGTTGTTGGAGGATCACAAAAGTGATAGTAGTTTCTAACACAACTCCAATTATTGCTTTAGCAAAGATAAATAAGTTGGAGATTTTAGAGTATTTATTTGGAAGAATTATATTTCAGAAGGAGTTTACAAAGAACTTATATCTAATAAAAAGTTCATCTTCGAGATTGAACAGATAACCAAGAGTAGTTTTATAATTACAAAAGAAGTCAAAAATCGATTAGCAGTAGAATTAGTTCAAAAAATGCATGGTTTAAACATAGGTGAAAGTGAATCAATAATATTATTTAAGGAGCTAGGTGGAGACCTTTTAATCATGGATGAAAAGAAAGGTAGGAAAGTGGCATCTTCTCTGGATATAAAACTTACAGGAACATTAGGTATTTTATTGAAGGCAAAACAGGAAGGTATAATCATTGAGTTAAAACCCTTATTAGAAAAGTTAATCGAATCAAATATCAGGATAAGCCATAAGCTATATAAGGAAATTTTGAAAAGTGCTAACGAAGTATTCTAATTTAAATGTTTCAAGAAACTTTTTAAATCAAATGATATGATTAAGAATATGATAGAAAATAATCCGAAAGGTGGTCGATAAAATGAAATTTGGTATAAGAAAACCAAATATAAGGAAAAGCATAGCTGCAAGAACAAGCGTCAAAAGGTTTATCAGGCATAATTTGGGCTTGAAAGCACCAAGAGGATATGGGTGGATGACAAATCCTAAAAAATACATGTACAACAAAATCTACAACAGAACCACTTTTAGCATATTTTCACTTTTGAAAAAGCTGTTTAAATGAGGAGCTGACTAAGATGCCGATGATAAGAAAGCTGATATATTTAGCAACAGCAGCTATTTTTATTTTTTCTTTAATGGTTGGTTGTACAACTGAACAATCTCAATTGGAAAAAACTGAAATTGCAAAAAAGCCAAAATTAAAAGAAAAGGATGGTATTACTTTTCCCACTAATAAATCAGAACAGAGTTACAAGGAAAGTCTGATAAATAGCCATGGCAAAACGATAAGTGAAAGAATAAAAGTACCAGAAGGATATCAAAGAGTTGAAGTTCCAAGAGGATCTTTTGCTGAGTTTTTAAGGAATCTACCTCTCAAACCCCATGGCACAAAGGTAAAGTACTATAATGGTGAAGAAAAACCAAACGACGTATATGTTGCAGTAGTTGATATGGATGTTGGCACAAGAGATTTGCAGCAGTGTGCAGATGCTGTCATAAGGCTTTATTCAGAGTATCTTTATAAGAACAGGCAATATGGCAAAATTCATTTTAACTTCACAAATGGCTTTAGAGCTGATTTTAAAAAGTGGATGCAAGGTTATAGAATAAGAGTTGAAGGCAACAAAGCTTATTGGATAAAAGCTGCTGGATATGATGATAGTTATGAATGTTTTAGAAAATATCTTGACATGGTATTTGCATATGCTGGAACACTGTCACTTTCTCAAGAAATGAAAAGAGTACCACTGAATGATTTGCAAATTGGAGATGTATTTTTAAAAGGAAGCGACCCTGGACATTGCGTTATTGTAGTTGATATGGCCCAAAATCCGAAGACGGGTGAGAAGATATTCTTGCTTGCACAAAGCTATATGCCAGCCCAAGACATTCACATCTTAAAAAACCCAGCAAACGAAGATGGCAATCCATGGTATTCAATAAACTTCGGAGATATTTTAGTAACTCCAGAATGGCAGTTTACAAAAGATCAGGTTTATAGGTTTGGGGATTAGAGAGAGGAGGAAAAAGTTTGAAATTAGCTTTTAATCTGCTTTTGGATTTATGGTATGTATGGGTTTTACTAATTATAAGCGCAATATTATCATTGTTGAGACCGAAGATAAAAGGAGCAATAGGTGAAAAATCAGTTTCGTTTTTTCTGGCTCGATTAGACCCTAAAAAGTATAAAGTTTTGAATAACCTTTTAATTAAAGTTGGTTCTAAAACAGTTCAGATAGATCATGTTGTTGTTTCGAATTATGGAGTATTTGTTATTGAGACAAAAAATTATCAGGGTTTGATATATGGCAAAGAATATGATGAATACTGGACGCAAGTTATATACAAAAGAAAAGAAAAATTTTACAATCCGATTAGGCAAAACTATGGTCACATCCAAGCGCTTAAAGAAATATTATCAGATTTAGGTGATATAAAATTTATCTCAGTGATAGTTTTTACCACAAAGGCTGATTTAAAAATTGAAACAAAAACAGATGTTGTTTGGACAACTAAACTTATAAAAACGATAAAGAAGTATAATAGAGAATGTTTGACTGATGAACAAAAAGAGAAAATTTTTCAGAGGCTTTGTTCAGTGAATATTAATAGCTATAGAAATATGAGGGAACATGTGAGAACTGTTAGGAGCAATAAATTAAAGGAAAACAAATAGAGAGTAACATGATAAAATCAGATAATATAAAAATATTGGAAGTGAAAGAGAAACATGTATTCACCAGAAAAATGTTTATCTACAGTACTGCGTATCTACAATACTAGTGATCTTCTTTTTGCAGATATGTCCACGCTAGCTCAAATGCTATTGGAGGTGAAAAAATGATTGAAAAATTTGAATATAAAGGTATATGGTGGCTTCCAAACAAACCTAACAAACAGGTTTCAGGCACACTTACGTTTACCCCTGAGAAAGGAGCAATTTTAGAGTTAATAGGTTCTTTTAAGGATCTCAAAGATATGGACAAAATGTTGAGCCCTGACATTATATTAGGTGTATCCTCAAGTGGAAAAGATATTACTTTATATAGATGTTTTGAAACCCAATCAAACCTAAATTTACCAAGTTTATCAACATCTTCATTCTATGCTAATATAGTTTTTGTAGGTGCGCATTTCCAGAAAAACGAGAATATAAGATTTAGAAAACTATCTATCTATTATTCGAATTTAGATGAATGGGTTAATATTACTGGATTCAAAATTGGGTATGACGAAAAAGAAGTAACGATAAAATACAATTTACCTGAACCTATTCAGGCAAGAATTGATGATAATTTTAAGCTATTTATAGATTTTCGAGTTAAAGGTCCCACACATTCTATTGTGCAAAAGGAAGCAACTATCAAACAGAGCACATATATAAGAATAGAACCTTTGGAGGAAAAGTCATTTGACGAATACATGAATGTTTTGTATCATATTCAAAATTTTTTAACTCTCGGAATCACAAAACCGGTTTATCCATTGGTTATTGAGGGTATAACAGCAGCGAACAAAAAAATATTAAATGGCAAAACATATTATCCTTCTGTTAAAGTGTTCTATAAAGTGTCAGACATTTCTAAGACATGTGAACTGTTATTACCCTTTTACATGCTTTTTACCTTTAGTTACATTTCTGATAAATTCGAGTTTTTTCTCAGAAATTGGTTTAAAAAAGTAGATTTATTAAAACCTGTTTATGATTTATATTTTGGTACATTATATAATCCCCGGATGTATCTTGAACATCGTTTTTTAAGCTTAATCCAAGCGATAGAATCATATCATCAACGTACTTATGGTGGAAAATATTTGTCAGATGAGGATTATAAAGAAGTATATAATGCATTAGTAAATGCAATTCCATCGGATGTTAGAAATGACTTAAGAGATAGATTGAAAAGATATCTGAAATACGGGAACGAATTTTCTTTGAGAAAGAGATTGGAAGAAATCTTTGATAAATATCGAGAAATTTTAAATGTGTTCATAGAAAAAGAAAGTGTTTTTATTGATAAAGTAGTTAATACCAGACATTACCTGACTCATTACGATGAGAAATTAAAAGAACAAGCTGCTAATGGGGAAGAACTCTATAATCTTACCCAAAAACTCAAAATATTACTAGAGATATGCTTGCTAACAGAATTAGGATTCAGTTTAGATGAAATTAAAAGATTGTTTTCAGAAAATAGAAGATATAAGATGGCATCTATCTGATAACACTTCAAAATAGCAAAGTGTAGCTAATTACAATAATTAATAGCTTTGCTCAAATTCATATTCAAAGAATTTTCAAATACATACCATCTATTATCTACCATTATACCCATAACCATCTGTTGATGAGGTGATAATATGATATCAAAAATACCAGAATTACCAAACAAAATAAAAGAAGCAGTAAATAATAGAACTCTTGCTGTCTTCATTGGAGCAGGAGTATCGCGGTTAATTGGATGCAAGGGTTGGGAGGAACTTGCTCAAAATCTTGTTAAGAGATGTTTCACAACTAAAAAGAAAGATGGTTCTAGACTTA
>NZ_APGP01000043.1:0-887 GCF_000404025.1 Caldicellulosiruptor sp. F32 | reverse complement strand
TTCGAGAAAAACAGTATCACTTTTGTCAGTGTACAGGAACCGTTCGTTAATACTAAAGACCCAACATCAAAGATGTTTACCACAATTCTCGCTGCTTTCGCACAGCACGAGAGAGAAATGATTACCGAAAGGATGAAGATGGGAAAATACCAGAAGGCACGAATGGGTCAGTTCCCAGGTGGTCACATCTTATACGGTTACCGGAAAAACCCACTAACCGGAGAGTTCGAGATTAACGAGGAAGAAGCGAGAATTGTCAGGCTCATCTATCACTGGTACGTGTACGGTGATGAGACAGGTAAGCCACTGGGAATGGAAGCTATCGCTGATAAGTTAACGAAGATGGGTGTTCTTCCTCCTTCCGCTGTCCGTGGAGTTCGGGTAGGAGTAAGAGGTAAGAGAGGTCAAAAAAGGTGAATACGTCAAACACTGGTCAAACGCTACTGTCAGACAGATACTTACTCATCAGGCATACATAGGCAAAAACTACTTTGGTAGGAATGGTAAGAATGCCGAACCAGACAAGGTTGAAGATGACTGGATTGTTATTCCATTCCCACCCATCGTAGACGAGTACACCTATCAGTTAGCACAAGAAAGAAGAAACAGAGCAAAGTTCTGGCAGAGAAAGCACGAAACGCCTTTGCTTACTGGGATTATTCACTGTGGAATATGCGGGTTGCAATTTAGAGGAACCTATGACCACGGGAAAACAGCAGTTTACTCCTGTTACGGCAGGCTTAAACGCTACCACAGAGATGGGAGTCCTACATGCGATTCGCCAAGAATTCCTGCCGACTGGCTTGACCAACAGGTTGTGCTGAAGGTATTTGAAGCTTTGCAGAAACCAGAGCAGATGAAAGAAGCGATTATGGCTCACTTAGAAA
>NZ_APGP01000042.1:0-663 GCF_000404025.1 Caldicellulosiruptor sp. F32 | reverse complement strand
AGTAGAATATTATTATTTAGGCAAGTTTGAAGAAGCTCTCGAACATTTATTGAAAGTAAAAAATAGTTTTTCTTTTGAAAACATATTAGCGTCAAGATATCTAAGGTATTTAATTTTTACATATCTTCAACTCGGCAAATTTACTGAAGCTTACAAAATTATTTTTGAGTCAAAGAGAATATATAAAGAAGTGGGTAATTTAGATTTTCTATATTTTGAAGCAGTGTGGTATTATAATCAGGATTTGATACAATTATGTATACGGAAGTTGAATGAGATTATTATGGAATATAGACATATTGGTGATAGAGAGTATCTCATTTTTAATCTCAATACATTAGGATTAGGTATAAATGATTATAAATTTTTTATAGCTAATTGTTATGAAAAACTTGGTAATTATCAAGAATGCATAAGGATATACAATGAAATCTTGAGAGAAGGAAAAGTTTCTTATCTTCATTATATAAATTCTTTGTCTTTGTTAATTAAAATTCTGGATACTAAAGAGTTAGAGGTGTTTTTATTACATACAAGATTGAGTGATATAGATAAAATTATGTGTTTGAATAGCTATTTTGATTTGAGGGAGGATAGTAAGATTTCGTTTCTTGTAGAATGTATTGAGGACAAAGCATTAAAAGAATATTTTGAAAACGTTGT
>NZ_APGP01000041.1:0-1378 GCF_000404025.1 Caldicellulosiruptor sp. F32 | reverse complement strand
AAGGCTTCTATATCGGAAACAACAATGGTTTTAGATAAAAAGTACTCTCTTTCCTCTTCTGGTAATGTTAAAATAACTGCTGATAAGAATGCTAAAGCCTCATCTTTTGTAGAGGCCTGTACTTTTAAAAGTGAAGATTCAGAATTTAGCCAATTCTTGACTCTCTCTATCTGTTCTTTCCTACCTGCAAGCACTAATTCTGGGGTAAGAGGTGGGCGTGTTACTTGACTCCATTCATTCCACCAGCCCTCGAGTGATTGGACATTTTGTTGGGGATATTTACCTATATGCTTGGATAGCCAAATTCCAACTGCAGGGACTTGTTCAAGCCATTCTTCTAAATCTCTTGCATCATAAACCCTTACATCATTCCAGAACTTTTCTTTCTTCCTTTCTTCTACCCATTCATCCTTTTTTGTCCATATCCTTGGAGTAACAAAAATAAATGTTGCCTCAGACGGATTTGGTATTAAAGGGTTTTCTTTTCGAGTCTGATAAACTCTCTTTGCTTTTTCCCCAATACTCTTTTCTGTGCTGAGCTCCCATAAAGATAAACCCCTTGGTATGTATTCTGTCTCCTCCTTGGATTCTAATATGCCATCCCACCCTGGATAGACGATGCTGTCTCCTGCAGGAAAAGAGATAGATTTAATTTGGTTTACTGTAGCCCGGATTAGCCGTCGAATAACCAACGGTAGATACTCTTCAGAATCTCGCCTTGAGGCCCAGTTTTTTAAATCTGTAGAGTTAATCCACTTCATAGTAACCTCCCTCTCTAATTACACAAATTGAAGTAACTTCAAGGATTGTTATTTTAAAAAAAACTTTTCCTCATAAGTAGTTTAACTCTTTCTTGTCCGCCAAAGATTATCAGAGTTTAACACTGTATGATTAATATTAAGCAAAACAAAGCAAAAAGTCAAGTAAGCTAAGAAAAGGGATAGTGTTAAGAGTTTTTAGGGAAATTTTTTTATTAAAATACCACTGCATTTAGGAAATCTCCAGAACTTGTGCTTCTCAATACTCTAAACAACAAATCAACTTTTCCTCTCTCCAGAATTGGTATATTACTCCTTGTCTCCTCAACCTGTTTCTTTACCCTCTAAATACTTTTTTTCATAATCTCTTTCACACTTTCGTTTCTCTTTTCTGCTTTCCGACAAATCTCATTTAAATATGCCTCTCTTAAGTTTATACCATTATACTTCAAGCTCAATAACTTTACCATTACCTCTGCTCCTTCTTTGCTCCATCCTCCTTGCCTTGAACCCATCCTATCAGTTAATACATGGGTTACATGCCCTTCAGTACTACATCCTTTTGTAATTCTATTATCTAACTCTAATACTATATTATCCTAGTGATTGGCTATATAGGA
>NZ_APGP01000040.1:0-499 GCF_000404025.1 Caldicellulosiruptor sp. F32 | reverse complement strand
GACCCCCACTTACCCATACTTTTATAACCTTTTGTCCTTGATACACTTCACCTACGTTTGTATAGTCTTCCACAAATGAGTAGAGAAAAGCTTTTATTGAATTAACAATCTTTGTTCCAAGGCTTGCTGTAGGTGATGGAATTTTGCTATCAGGTGATGCAACTAAAATATAGTCAATCTCCAAAGGTTGTTCTTTTCTGTACACAAGCCATGATGAAAGCCCACTCAAGCTATCTCTTAAATTGTTAATTCGTGCGGGGATTGTGTCTGGCTCCCTTGCCATGCTTCTTAGCTGTTCTGCAACTCTTTTCAAAAGTTCAGCCTCGCCACCTTTTTGCCCAGTGTACTTTTCAAAGTCTTGTGCCTGTTTTACAAGCCCTTTGCTAAGATTATTTAATGTATCAATTAAATCTGGAATCTGCTCATCCAAGTTATAGTCTCTATACAGGTCAGGGTCTCTGCCTGTTATCATGATTATCTTTCTATAAAGGTTGTTTAA
>NZ_APGP01000039.1:0-491 GCF_000404025.1 Caldicellulosiruptor sp. F32 | reverse complement strand
CTACTGATAAAGTTTTAGAAATTTATGGGAATAGAAAGTTTATACATGCTTTAGTAACTGATGATAAAAACTATGAAATTTTATAATAGAAATAGATATTCTAAACAAAATGGAAAAGAAAATTTTCTA
This sequence comes from Caldicellulosiruptor sp. F32, assembly GCF_000404025.1. Classification (NCBI taxonomy): domain Bacteria; kingdom Bacillati; phylum Bacillota; order Caldicellulosiruptorales; family Caldicellulosiruptoraceae; genus Caldicellulosiruptor; species Caldicellulosiruptor sp. F32. The sequence goes on along the minus strand of NZ_APGP01000039.1, from coordinate 362 downwards.
TTTTTCTTATGGAATCTATAATTTAAACTCCTGCATCGCTCTATAAAAATGAAAAACATTTTGCTTTTATCTTTGATATTGCAAACAAAAAATTGTACCAATTCCCTCCTGAAGCAGAAGCCTATTTGAATTAGTTTGAACAAAAAACTTAAAGGCAGAGTCGGAACAATTACCAAAGCTCTTGATTAGTGTTCAAAAATAAAATCAACATTGTAAACATGAATTTTTCTACTACAACTAACAACCCCATACTGTACAAAGCAATACAAGAGGCAACTAAAAAAGCAATAATCATAATAGCTGCTGCCAGAAATTCCTTTAACAGATGACCTGGATTCCCAGCATCATACAATGAGGTTATA
>NZ_APGP01000038.1:0-2042 GCF_000404025.1 Caldicellulosiruptor sp. F32 | reverse complement strand
AAGTTAAGTCTATATAATTGTGTAAAAAGGAGTTGAGCCATTCCCCACCCCTGGTTAGAATAGAAATAGAAACGAACCAAAAAATCTAACCGGAGGGATAGGAAATGGCTCAATACAATATTACCATAGATTCTGAAATTTTGCATTATCTTTTTGTAAAAGGAACAAAAGATGAAAAGTTAGCTAAATTATTAGAGTCTGTACTTAATCAAATTTTAGCAGCTCAGGCTACTGAACAAGTTAAAGCTGAACCTTATGAAAGGACAGAAGAAAGACAGGATTATCGTAATGGTTATTATTCAAGAAGTTTAATTACCAGAGTTGGAACTCTCACCTTAAGAGTTCCAAGACTCCGCAATGGCAAATTTACCACTGACCTTTTTAACCGTTACCAGAGAAGTGAGCAGGCCCTTTTGTTGGCACTAATGGAGATGGTGGTTAATGGAGTATCTACCCGAAAAATCGAAGAAATCACTTATGAACTTTGTGGAACTGAATTTTCAAAATCCACAATTTCCGAGCTTTGCAAAAATCTCGATCCTATTATTACAGCGTGGAATTCAAGACCTTTAAGAGAAAAAAGCTTTCCCTTTGTTATAGTTGATGCTAGGTGTAAGAGTAAGAGAAGAGGGACGTGTTCGTCAACGCAGCGTATTAATTGCTGTAGGCATAAATGAAGACGGCTATAGAGAAGTATTAGGCCTTATGATAGGAGACAGTGAATCAGAAGATAGCTGGAGTGAATTCTTTTCATGGCTGAAGCAGAGAGGGCTCCATGGAGTTGATTTGGTAGTTTCCGATCATCATAGTGGACTTGTACAAGCTATTTGTCGACACTTCCAGGGAGCTACGTGGCAAAGGTGCCAAACACATTTTATGAGAAATATCCTTGATAAGACTCCAAAAGCTTTACAAAAAGAATTACATGCCAAACTAAGAGCCATATTTGAAGCACCAGATCCCAGAACAGCGAGAATGCTATTAAATCAAGTATTAGATGAATATAGAGATAAAGCTCCTAAAGCAATGGAGATTTTAGAAGAAGGGTTTGAAGATGCAATAGCGGTTTTAGAACTTCCTGAGCCTTATCGAAGGAGACTTCGCACTACTAATATGTTAGAGCGTCTAAATGAAGAAATTCGTCGTCGTGAAAGAGTTATAAGAATATTCCCAAGTCGAGAATCTGGCATTCGCCTAATAGGAGCATTGTTAATGGAACAAGATGAAAAATGGGCTTCAGGGAGGAAGTATTTAGATATGACTGAGTATTTCGAGTGGCAAAAAGAAATTTCAAAAAAATCGAAAGATAAGGTTATTTCAATAAAATGACCTTTATCACCACCGTTAGTTTTTGATAACTGCTGGAGCCCCATGGTGTCAAGGACGGGCAAAAGCCCGGCGTAGCGTATCCTTGACACCAGGGGGCGGAGGCAGTATAATGAATTGAACGGTGGTAATAAAGAACATTCATATTCTAACCAAAGGAATTTTACACAAAAATTTGGACCTGACCAAGGAATTAAAACACTCTCTTACCTCCAACATAGGTTTCCAAGATTTTTATTCCTTTCAGTTCATTTTCCTCGACTTCAAAGGGATCTCTATCAACGACTATGAAGTCCGCCAGCTTTCTTTCTTCGAGAGTTCCCAGATTGGCCTCTTCGAACATTATGTAGGCAGAACCAAACGTGTAGGCATAGAGAGCTTCTTCTAATGTTAAGCACTCCTCTTTACTGTCTTCATAATAGGGCACATTTTCGTATTTTCCTCTAGTTACCGCCGCATAAACTGTTTCCCATGGGCTAAGGACCTCAACAGGGCAATCGGTTCCAAAGCCAATGCTTACATCATTCTCAAGCATACTCTTAAAAGGATAAATCCACTTAACCCTTTCATCTCCAACCCTGCTCTTTGCCCACCAGTCAGTTATTACAAAGCGTGGCTGTATCGAAGCTACCACTCCAAGTCTTGCTATTCTCTTGATTTGGTCCTTTCTCAAAATCGACGCATGCTCTATCCTGTGCCTTCCATTTTTAATATCT
>NZ_APGP01000037.1:0-3543 GCF_000404025.1 Caldicellulosiruptor sp. F32 | reverse complement strand
TAAAAATTTAAACAAAAAAGTTGTGTTTGTCTATATAGGCTATTGGGCATTTCACACTAAAATTAAAAGTGAAAAACAAAAATAAAAGGAGGTAAATTTTAAATGAAAAAGTGGTTAAAAGTTGTGGCTTTAGCTATTTTAGTGGTCTTTTCATTTTCAGTTGTTTTAGTCGGCCAAATGGGTGAAAAAAAGGTACAAGGTGCAACAAATGAGCTTACATTCTGGAGCTGGGTTTCTGACTCTGACACTATAAAACAGGTGTATGAGCAGGCTATCAAAGAGTTTAACTCTACTAACAAGTACGGTGTGAAAATCAAGGCTGTGTACACTCCAGGTGAGCAGTACAAAACAAAGCTCCAAACAGCAATGGCAGCAAACAATCCACCAGATATTCTCAACATGTGGGCAGCTGGTAAGATGAAACCATATGTAGATGCAAAAAGGCTTTTCCCAATTAGCGACATCATGAACAAAGACCCACAATGGAAAAACAGGTATGTCAATGGCGTTTTTGACCTGACAACTTTTGGCGGCAAAATCTATGGTATTCCTCAGATAAGAGTTGCAACAGTTATATACTACAACAAACAAATCTTTGCAAAATACAAACTCACACCTCCAAAGACATGGTCAGAGCTTGTAAATGTTATAAAGGTTTTGACTAAAAACAAAATAATACCATTTGCGCTTGATGCAAGAGACCCGTGGATCTTGGCAATGTATGCAGAGTATATTGCAAACAGAATAGACCCGGATGCTTACAGAAAAGTCCAAAAAGATCCAAACGCATGGACAGACAAAGCGTTTATTGAGACAGGCAAGAAGATACAGGAGCTTGTCAAACTTGGTGCTTTCCCAAAAGGTGCAACAAGCTTAGATTATGTTGCAGCAAGAAATCTATTTGACCAAGGAAAAGCTGCGATGTATGTCATGGGTATATGGGATGTTGGTATCTGTCAACTCAATCACCAGTCAAGAAATATGTAGGTGCATTCAAATGGCCAGCAATAGAAGGTGGAAAAGGCAATGTAAATAACTTCCTCGCAGGAATTGAACAGGTCATTGCAGTAAGTTCAAACTGCAAGAACAAACAGGCTGCTGCTGCATGGCTAAAACTTTTATCTGAACAGAGATATGCAAAGGACCTGCTGGCCGAAAAAGCAGGGTATTTCCCGACAGTAAAAGTAAATCCCGACCCAAAGAAAGTTACAGGTCTGTATCTTGAGGTTTTGAATTTATTAAAGGACCAGAACACAAAAGACTCATTCACATACTATGATGTCATGTTTGGACCAATAATTGGCGATGGATTTAACAACACAATCCAGTCAATCTATCTTGGGAAAGACCCTGTTGAGGCATTCAAAAAACTTGCAGAGATTGCTAAAAAAGAGATGAAAAAATAAAAAATTGTGAGCCGAAGAGTTGAATGTGCTCTTCGGCTCATTCTAAATATAGCAAGATAAGACAAAAAGCCTAAATAGAAAAAAGAAGAGGTGAAAAAATTGGAAAGAGCATTTGGAAATAAACTTGCTATTGCTATATTCATTGCACCAGCATTAATACTTTTTACACTGGTTATTCCTCTTCCTATTTTGCATTCTTTTTATATGAGCCTTTTTAAGTGGGATATGCTATCTACAATGACTTATGTAGGTTTTGAAAACTACAAAGAGCTCTTTTCAGATGGCATATTTTTATCCTCAATTTGGCACACGATTGAAATAACAGTGCTTTCATTAATTTTCCAGGTCACTTTAGGGCTTTTCTTGGCTCTGTGTATAGTTAACATAACAAAAGGAAGGAAATACTTTCAAAATGCTTTTTTTATACCTAATGTCTTGTCAAGTGCTGTAATAGGAATACTGTGGTTCTTTGTATATAACTACGACTTTGGGCTTATAAATTCAATTTTGAAGAGCATTGGCCTTGATTTTCTGCAACAAGAGTGGCTATCGCAAAAATATGTTATCCTTGCACTATCTATCACCACAGCTTGGCAGTGGGTGGGGTATCATATGATTTTGTATATTGCTGCTATTTCAGGAATATCACAGGATATCATTGAAGCAGCTATTGTCGATGGTGCAGAAGGATTGAAGATGGTCACTAAGATAATAATTCCCCAGATTTTACCTGTCTTGAGGGTTTCAATAGTGCTTATAATAACAGGGTCACTGAAGTACTTTGACATGGCATGGATAATGACAGAAGGCGGTCCAGATTTTGCTTCAGAGACAATTGCTACGTATATTTACAGAACAGCCTTTAACAAACTTCAGTATGGTCTTGGCAGTGCAGCGTCAACCTTTTTGTTTGTTGTAAGCATTTTAGTTACTGTTCTTATAAATAAGTTTGCTGCTAAAAGAGAAGAAGTGTACTAAGTTTTGTGAGGTGGTATGAAAGTGTTTGCAAAATACATTAAACTTTCTCCTGTGGCAAAAGCAATAATATTCGCATTTTTGACCTTTTATTCAATATTGACATTATTTCCATTAATATGGCTTGTGTACAACTCGGTAAAGACCAACAATGATTTTTTGGCAAATCCCTTTGGTTTGCCACAATTGTCCAAACTTCAACTAAAAAATTACTATGATGCATGGGTGACTATGGGAATTCAGAGGTTTACGATAAACAGTCTCATAATCTCTTCTGTAAGTGTAATTTTTTCGCTTATTATAAGCTCAATGGCAGCATATGCAATTGAGAGGATGATATGGCGATCAAGTCAAAAGGTTTTGAACTATTTTTTGTCGGGAATTATGGTCCCAATCCAAATAATATTAATTCCACTTTTTATAAACTTTAAAAAACTAAACCTTTTAGACTCCCGCATAGGACTTTTGATTCCAACAGTTGCATTTGCCCTCCCAACTTCGATTTTTATTTTAACTGGATTTTACAAGACAATCCCACGCGAATTAGAAGAGGCAGCATTGATTGACGGCTGTTCTGTCTACAAGATATTTTATAAGATTATTCTTCCATTGACCATGCCCGCTTTTGTGACAATTGCAGTATTCAATTTCCTCGGTGCATGGAACGACCTTTTGATACCCCTGGTTTTGATACAAACACCAGAAAAAATGACACTGCCTGTTGGACTTTTGAATTTTAGAGGAATGTACGGAGCTGAGCTTACCAAAATGTTTGCTGCAGTTGTAATCTCTGCAATACCAAGCATAATAATTTACTTTGTTTTGCAAGACAAACTTTTAAAAGGTATGATAGCCGGTGCTGTGAAGGGGTAATTGCTATGGTTTATGGTTTTAAGGTTTTTGGCTAAAATCAAGTGACCTTCAATCTTAAATTTGGTGCATTGATATTAATACATTTCCCATTATAATAATAAGTACACAAAACAAAAATATTAGGAGGCGATTGTATTATGAAAAAGTGTAAAAAGATTGTCAGTATTTTATTAATTTTAATTCTTATGTTAAGCTTGTTTGGTTCATTGCCACAATTTGTTTTTGCTGCCACTATCACTGTTGGTGCGGCGAGTTATACTGACACTCTACCAAGTGGGCAAGTAGGACC
>NZ_APGP01000036.1:0-13971 GCF_000404025.1 Caldicellulosiruptor sp. F32 | reverse complement strand
TAGATTACGCAAAAAAGGGTTTTAATGTTGTTCGGCTAAAAGGTGGAGACCCGTATATATTTGGAAGGGGAGCAGAAGAGGCAGAAAAACTATTTGAAAATAACATACCTTTTGAAATTATTCCTGGTGTTAGTTCATTTTACTCTGCTTTAACCTTTGCGGGTATTCCTATTACGTATAGAAAGCTTGCACGTGAATTTCATGTGTTTACTGGGCACACGTGCGATGATGAAGAACTGAATTGGAACATAATTTCTAAACTTGATGGAACTTTAATATTTCTCATGTCTGCCGAAAATATTGAAAGTATCTCACAAAAACTGATTTTACACGGCAAACAGCCTCAAACCCTTGCTGCAGCAATAATTAATGCAACAACTGGTCGGCAAAAAGTAATTAGCGGGTATTTAGAAGACTTTGCAACTGGAAAGTTCAAAAATCAAATTGCACCCCCAATGGTATTTGTAATAGGTGAGGTTATAAAATTTAGAAATAAGCTTTCTTTTTATGAGAGTTTGCCTTTATTTGGTAAGAGAATTTGTATCACACGTCCAAAAAGTGTCTCAAGGAATATAAAAAGTTTGCTATTCAGTCTTGGTGCGGACGTTATTGATGGTTGCTGCTCAAAACTGGTTCTCCATAGGGAGGAGATTGATAAAATTTTAAACTCTTTGCCAGAGTATGATATATTAGTGTTTACAAGTGTAAATGGTGTTGATAGTTTTTTTGACTACTTGATTGAAAAAAATATAGATGTGAGAAACATAAGAGGTGATTTTGCTGCAATAGGAAAAAAAACTGCCCTTTCACTCCAAAAGAGAGGATTTAGAGTAAAATATATTCCAGATGAGCATTCATCAGATGGTTTAATCAAGATTTTTGCAAATGAAGTTGATAGAAGCAAAAAGATACTAACCGTTCAGTCTAAAATAGCAGGAGATTATCTTAAAAATGCCCTCACAAGCTTGGGATTTGAGGTTGACACCATCTTTGCATATTCAATGGAGTTTTTTAAAAACCCAAATGATGCAGTTTACGATTCGGATATATATGTATTTACAAGCTCAGGAATGTTTAGACACTTTATAGAATGCTATGGGAAAGAGATACTTTTTAATAAAATAGTCATTTCAATCGGTGAACACACAAAAAAGACATTAGAAAGTTTTGGTGTTCAAAGTATTACTTGTGATGAGGCAACTGATGAGGGAATAGTAAATAAGATTTTGGAGGTTGTCAAAAATGGAGTTTAAAAGATTAAGAAGATTAAGACAGACAAAGGCTTTAAGAGAACTTTTTTGTGAGACAAGACTCTACAGCAAAGAGTTTATTTTTCCCCTGTTTATCGATGATGGTAAAAACGTGTTTGAAAGAATGCCACAATTAGATGGTATAGTGAAGGTATCTGTTGACAGACTACAAGAGGTCTTGATTGAAGTCAAGAAAGCTGACATTGGCGGTGTAATTTTATTTGGTGTAACTTCACAAAAAGATGAGATGGGTAGTTATGCTACAAAGGATGATGGAGCAGTCCAGCAGGCAATAAGGAAAATAAAAGAATATTCCGAAGATATATTGGTGTTTGCAGATGTGTGCCTTTGTGAGTACACATCTCATGGACATTGCGGTATTTTGCAAGGCGATAAAATAGACAATGATAAGACAATAGAAGTTTTAAGTGAAATAGCACTGTCCTATGCAAAAGCAGGGGCAGATATAATTTGTCCATCTGATATGATGGACGGAAGAGTTGCCGCTATCCGCAAAAAACTTGACAGTCATGGATTTATTTATACTCCCATCATACCATACAGTGCAAAGTTTGCATCCTCACTTTATGCACCATTTAGAGATATAGCAAACTCACGGCCTGCTTTTGGCGACAGAAAAAGTTATCAAATGCCATACCAAAACAAAAGAGAAGCTCTGCGAGAGATAGAAGCTGACATTTCAGAAGGTGCAGATGCAGTAATTATAAAACCTGCTTTGACATCACTTGATGTAATTTCTGCTGCAAAGGAGAAATTTAATATTCCTATTATAGCTTATAATGTTAGTGGCGAGTATGCTATGGTAAAAAGTGCTGGCAAGCTTGGTTTTTTGAATGAAAAAGAGGTTATGATTGAGATATTGACTGCGATAAAGAGAGCAGGTGCTGATGCAATTATAACATACCATGCTTTAGAGGCTGCAAAGATATTGAATGGAAAGGAGCTTTAAAAATGAAACTTGACAAAAGTAAAGAAGTATTTGACAACACCAAAAGATATATACCAGGCGGGGTTAACAGTCCAGTTCGTGCATTTAAAAATTTGAGTATTACACCGCCTGTCATATCAAAAGGAAAAGGCTGCCGTATATTTGATATTGATGGCAATGAATATATTGATTTTGTTCTGTCCTGGGGTGCGATGATATTAGGACATTGTGACCCTGATGTTGTAAATAGGATAAAAGAAGTGGTGGAAGATCAAATGGCATTTGGTGCTCCAACAGAAATAGAGTACAAGATGGCAAAGTTTGTGTGTGAGACAGCCCAAATTGATATGGTTCGATTTGTTAATTCAGGGACAGAAGCTACAATGACTGCTGTAAGGCTTGCAAAAGGCTATACTGGGAAGAAAAAAATAGTGAAATTTGCAGGCTGTTATCATGGTCATCATGACATCTTTCTAAAAGAAGCAGGGTCAGCAGTAGCAGAGCTAAGATTAAAGGGAATTGATGAAGACATTGTACAAAATACAATTGTGGTTGAATACAACAATTTAGATTCAGTAGAAAAAGCTTTTAAAGAAAACAAAGATGAGATAGCAGCTGTTATAATCGAGCCTGTGGCAGGGAATATGGGTGTTGTACCTGCCAAAAAAGAGTTTTTGCAAGCCCTAAGAGAAATTTGCAACCTCCATGGCAGTCTTCTGATTTTCGATGAAGTAATAACTGGTTTTAGACTTTCACTGAAAGGTGCAAGAGCTATATATAATGTTGAGCCGGACCTTATAACTTTTGGAAAGATAATTGGTGGAGGGCTTCCTTGCGGCGCAGTTGGTGGCAAAAAAGAGATAATGCAGTGCTTAGCACCACAAGGAAATGTCTTTCAGGCAGGTACTATGTCGGGCAATCCAATTGTGATGAGTGCAGGTTATGCTACCATCAAGAAGCTTAAAGAAAATCCTGATATTTATACCTATTTAGAATCACTGGCACAAAAACTTGAAGGCAACTTGGCAAAAGTCCTTTCTAATTCCAATTTGACTTTTTGCATCAACAGAGTTGGCTCAATGCTGACAGTCTTCTTTGGAGTTGAGAAGGTTGAAAATTTCGAGATGGCGAAAATGAGCAATTTAAGTATGTTTAAAAAGTTTGCGGAATATATGATAACAAATGGCATTTATATTCCATCTTCTCAGTTTGAAGCAATGTTTTTGTCAAGTGCACATACTGAAAGTGATATAGAAAAGTTTGCTGAGGTTGCTGAAAGTTTTGCAAAGTTTGTAAAGAAACTTTGATGTAGCTTTTTATCAGCTTTGCGAAATGATATTGATATAAAATAAGTTTATGTGTAAAATAAATTCATACAAAATCTATCGAAATAATTTTTATTTGAATAATATGCAGGAGGGTCATATTATGGATACAATAATAGATGAAGCATTAAAAGAAAAATATGAAAATCTCAAAAGTTTTTTGAAAAGCTTAGGAAGTGTTGCTATTGCTTATTCAGGTGGTGTTGACAGTACATTTTTAGTCAAAGTTGCTTATGATGTTTTAGGTGAAAAGGCTTTAGCCGTCACAGCTACATCATCTACTTATCCCAAAAGAGAGTTTGAGGATGCCAAAAAGTTTATAAAAGAGATAGGAGCAAAACATATTATTATAGAATCAGAAGAGCTTGAAATTGAGGGATTTAATAAAAATCCTATTGATAGATGCTATTACTGCAAAAAAGAGCTTTTTGAAAAGATATGGAAAGTAGCAAAGGCACATGGAATTGAGCATGTTGCGGATGGTTCAAACTTTGATGATTTGAATGATTTTAGGCCTGGCATGAAAGCGGCGTGTGAGCTGAATGTGGTAAGTCCACTTAAGGTTGCAAAGCTAACCAAAGAAGATATTAGAAAGCTTTCGAAATATTTAGGACTTCCTACTTGGCAAAAACCGGCATATGCTTGTCTTTCATCAAGAATTCCGTATGGTGAGGAAATTACAAAAGAGAAGCTTGAAATGATAGAAAAGGCTGAAGACTATTTAATTGAACTTGGATTTAGACAGGTAAGAGTCAGGTTTCATGGCAATCAACTTGCCCGGATTGAAATAGGCAAAGAGGAATTTGGCAGGTTTTTAGATGAAAGAATAATTGAGAATGTTAAGAACAAACTAAAAGAGATAGGATTTGTTTATGTAACATTAGATTTAGAAGGTTATAGAACAGGAAGCATGAATCTGAGTATAAAAAATGTTAGTGAAAAGAACTTAAGTGAGGTGTAAAAATGAAAAAACTTATTCCTGAAATCCATCTCAAAAACTGCACTCAAGCTTTGGAATTTTACAAAAATGTATTTAGTGCAGAGGTAAAGAATGTCCAGATGACTGATAACGTTCCAGCATTTCAACAGTACAAAGGAAAAGTACTTCATGCAGAGCTTTTTTTATCCCCAGAATTGGTGGTCTATTTAGCAGATAAATTTGATGATAAACCTGATATTAGCAATATCCACCTTGTTCTTGAATGTGAATCTGAAGAAGAGATAAAAAGAATTTACAATAACCTTGCAGAACAAGGAAGTGTCAAGTTTGAATTACAAAAAACTTTCTGGGGAGCTCTTCATGCAGTGGTGACTGATAAATTTGGTGTTACGTGGGGTTTGAACTACTCTCTCAAATAATTTACTTGAGAATAGCTATTGACAACAATTGTTTTAGATATTATAATATTTGTTGTGCAAAGGGCAAGCAAATAAGAGCGGGTGTAGTTCAATGGTAGAACACCAGCCTTCCAAGCTGGTAGCGTGGGTTCGATTCCCATCACCCGCTCCAGATAAAGAAAGCATACCCCTCAATGGCTAAAGAACCATTGAGGGTTTTTTGTTTTGCATTTATAAAGCAAAATATTCTATTTCGACAAAATATTACATAAAATACTGAAGGATTTTTTGGGGTAATATAGAATTAGAAGTAATATAACTTTCAAATCGAGGTGCAAAAAAATGGATTTTGAAGCAATTATGATGGAAGGGACGCTGATTTTAAAGATAAGAGGTGAACTTGATCAATATAATGCAGATAGATTTCGGTTAAGATTTGACATGAAAATAGTAAGTCCTGAGGTACAAAAAGTGGTAATTGACATCTCAGAGCTTACCTTTATGGACTCATCAGGTGTTGGCTTTCTGGTCGGAAGGTTCAAAACTGCAAGGACTTTTGCAAAAGAACTTGTCTTGGTTTGCAGCTCAAGCTATATCAACAGACTTCTTTCAACTTGTGGAATAGAAAAGCTGATAAAGAAATATACAACTATTGATGAGGCTTTGAGCTAAATTTTTGTAAAATGAAAGGATGTGAAGGAAATACAATGAGAATTTTAAACTATATGGAACTTAAAATTCCTTCTAAATCGCAAAATGAAGCGTTTGCAAGGGTGGCTGTTGCTGCATTTGTTGCCCAGCTTGACCCAACATTGGATGAGGTTACAGAAATCAAGACTGCTGTATCTGAAGCTGTAACAAATTCAATAATTCATGCATATGAGGATAAAATTGGGGAAATAATAATAAAAGGAAAGATTTATGAAAATTTTGTTGTTGAGATTGAGGTAATTGACTTTGGCAAGGGAATTGAAGATGTTGAGCTTGCACGCCAGCCGCTTTTCACGACCAAGCCTGATGAAGAGCGGTCTGGTATGGGTTTTACTGTGATGGAGACGTTTATGGATAAGGTTGAGGTTACATCAGAGGTTGGCAGGGGTACATGTGTGCGGATGTTCAAAGCCATTAAAAAACGAAAGAGCGAGGGAGTGGAAATTGAGCAAAGTTTCCCAGGAGGAATTGATAAGTAAGGCAAAAAACGGTGATAAAAAGGCGCGGCAAGAACTCATTGAAAACAATCTTGCGCTTGTGTGGAGCATTGTCAAAAAGTTTGTAGTCAAAGGAATTGAAGCTGATGATTTGTTCCAGATAGGGTGTATTGGACTTATCAAAGCTGTTGATAGGTTTGACCTAAGCTTCAATGTCAGATTTTCAACATACGCTGTGCCAATGATAATTGGAGAAATAAAAAGGTATTTACGAGATGATGGTAAAATAAAGATTTCACGAAAGATAAAGGAAAACCAGAACAAGCTCAAGAGATTTCGCGATGAGTTTTTATTTCAAAACGGCAGAGAGCCAACAATTAGCGAGATTTCAGAGACAACAGGTTTGAGCCAAGATGATATTTTGCTTTGCATAGATGCATCACTTGATGTCACATCTTTAAATGAGGTTATAAACCAAGAAGAAGGAAAACCTATCACACTTATGGACATCGCAGCTGATGAGGACTACTCAAGCAGACTTTTAGACATAATGGCTTTGAAGGAAGGGTTAAGAAAATTAAAAGGACGTGAACGCTACATAATATTTATGCGCTACTTTAAAAACAAAACACAGTCTGAGATTGCAAAAGAACTCAATATATCACAAGTGCATGTTTCGAGGATTGAAAAAAAAGCCTTGGAAAGGATAAAGAGAGAGTTTCTATGAAAATAATAAAATTTCAGTTTGACACGCAGTCGGAAAAATGCGTGTCTTTTATTTTTTTATATCTGGAATTTTTTAATTGTTTGTGATTTAATATAGATAAAATAAATTAAGTTTTAAACTTTGAGAAATGGAAAGACTAATCCAATTTTTCTTTCCTCGCCGCTGTTCATTTTGTGGTAAGGTGGGAGATGACCCATGTGATGAGTGCAAAAAGTTTATACGGTTTATCCAAGGCAAAACATGCGGAAAATGCGGAATTCCAATTGGTGACTTTGTCTACAGTCTTTGTCCAAACTGTCAAAAAGAAAGTTTTTCCTTTGAAAAGGTCTTTCCCGTTTTTTATTATGAAAGTGTTGTTAGAAAAGGTGTTCATCTTTTCAAGTATAGGGGTTTTTACCAGAATGCTTTAACATTTTCAAATCTGATGGCAAACAAAATAATAAGCTCTAATGTGCACATAGATATTGTAATCCCTGTGCCAATAAGTTATGAGAGGTACTTAAAAAGGGGATATAATCATTCCTACCTTTTAGCAAAGAATATATCAAAAACGTTGGAAGTACCTCTGGTTGATGCTCTAAAAAGAACGCAGACTACAAAGCCCTTTTACAACCTTTCAAAAGAGGAAAGAAGAAGGGAAATAAAAAATAGAATTGCCTTCAAAAAGGGGTATGAAAATATTGTGAAGGGAAAGACAGTTCTACTTGTTGATGATATTTTCACAACTGGAGCAACAGCAGATGAATGCTCAAAGGTGTTGTTAAAAAGTGGTGCGAACAAGGTGTATGTATCTGTTTTAGCAATAACAAAACTATCAAGAGGATAAAAATAGGGGGTTGTGATTAATGGATGTAAGAAATTGTAGAAGGTGTGGGAAGCTTTACCTATATGATGGAATTCCTATCTGTCCTCAGTGTAGAAAAGAAGAAGAAGAGGATTTCAAAAAGGTAAAAGAGTATTTATATGAGCATCCAGGTGCCACATTGCCAGAGGTGTCTAATGCAACAGGTGTGTCACCTGAGAAGATTTTAAGATTTTTAAAAGAGGAAAGACTTGAAATTGTGGGTGAGAGCAATATCATCTTAGAGTGTGAAAGATGCGGAAAAGCTATAAAAACAGGTAGGCTTTGTGATGAGTGCAAAAGAGAGGTTGGAACAAGGTTTTTGAGTTATCTTGACGATAAAAAGCTTCGAGAGAGTATGAAGAAGAACGAGGAGTATGCTAAGAGAAAAGAAGGAGGTTATAGATATCTTTCAAAAGATTTTAAAGAGGACGAGGAAAAATAAAATTCTGTTAAACTTTTTTGCAAATTCTAACGATATATTAAGTGAGGATGTTGAGTGCAAGGGATGGGATTTGCTATGAGGATAGAAGATAGGATGAGGATATTACAGATATACAGTAGCAGCATAAGAGTAAACAAAGTGGAGAAGAAGCAAGATGTAAAAAGTGCAGATAAACTTGAAATCTCAAGTGAAGCAAGGGATTTTCAGGCAATCCTGAATGCTATAAAGTCAACACCTGACATTCGAGAGGAAAAGGTAAATGAAATAAAAAGTAAAATTGAGTCAGGCACTTATAATGTAAGTGCCAAGGACGTTGTGGAAAAACTAATAAGGGAATATAAGCAAGCGAAAAACGCATGGTAAAAAATTTGTCGGTGGCTGCTTTTGAATTTTTAGCAGCCTTTATATTTATTGTATAAAATTTAGTTAGGAAAGAGTTGATTTTCATGAATCAAGATGTAAATAGTGTAATTGAAATTTTAGAAAAAGAACACAACATTTTAAAAGAAATACTTGAAATCTACAGCTCTAAAACAAAATTCATAGTTGAAAATAACATATCAGCCCTCATAGAGCAGTCAACAATTGAAAGACAAAAAGCAGAGGAGATAAACAAGTTAGAAGATTTAAGAGAAGGCTTAATTGCCAAGATATCAAAAGAAAAAAGTGTAGAAATTTCATCACTTGATGACTTAGTAGAAATTTGTGAAGGTCAGCAGAAGCAGAAGTTAATTGACATAAAAAATTCTATTAGTAAGGTTATCAGCGAAATAAAGAATGTAAATGATCTGAATTTAAGGCTTATTCAAACCTCACTTGAATATATAGATTTCATGACAAATTTGATTTCTTCCTATTTCACCGATGACACAACTTACCAAAAAGATGGTCAGAACAAAATCACAAAAAAGAACCTGTTTGATGTAAAGCTTTAAAAAAGTAGCAAAGGAGCTGAAAAAGATGTCTTTTTATGGCCTTGAGATTGCCAGGACAGGAATTTATGTAAATAGAAAAGGGCTTGAGGTTACATCACACAACGTTGCAAATGCTTCAACACCAGGATATACAAGGCAGGTTTTGAATGTAAAGTCAAATCCGCCATCAAGCAAGGTTGGCTTTTATAGCCCCAAATTTCAGGTTGGCATGGGTGCGGATGTTCAGAGCCTTGAGCAGATAAGAGATATGTTTTTGGATATGCAATACAGAAACGAATATTCACGCCAGGGAGAGTACGAAATAAAAGCTGATAACCTGAATTTTATTGAAGCTATATTCAATGAACCGAGTGATACAGGCTTGTCTGCTGTGATAGATCAATTTTTCTCAAGCTTGCAGGAGCTTTCAAAAAATCCAGAGAGCTTAACAGTTAGAGCTTTGGTACGCCAGAGAGCTTCAGCCTTGACTGATGCGATACATAAAATGTACAAACAGCTTGAAGATTTGCAGAGCGAGCTAAATGACCAAGTTTATGACAAGATTTTGGAGATAAACAGCATAGCCTCCCAGATTGCAGATTTGAACAAGCAGATATTTGTTTTAGAACTTCGAGGCGAAAAGGCAAACGACCTTCGCGATCAGCGAAATCTTCTTGTTGACAAGCTCTCAAAGATTGTTGACACAACTGCTTATGAAGACAAAGATGGCAGGTTTATTGTCCAAATAGCAGGTGGAGAGACACTTGTGAATCACTTTACAGTGTATGAGCTTGAGACAGACAAATCGAAAATTATGAGAAAAAGTGGATTCGACTCAAATGGCCAGCCAACAGGGTTTAACCCTGACGACCCACTTTCTCAGCAAAATCTTTACGACGTCCCAGGACTTTTTGTTGTTATGTGGAAGGATACAGGACAGGTTTTGAATATAAAGTCTGGTGAGTTAAAAGGACTTTTGGATATGCGAGATGGTGTTGGTGGTCTTGATGAAGATGCGATTGCCGGTGTTGATGTGCCGAACAAAAATAGCTTTACAGGGATTCCATATTATTTAAATAGATTAAATGAATTTGCAAAAATACTCATTGAAAAGTTTAATGAGCTTCACACGCAAGGATATTCTTTAAATGGACAAAATACGGGGATCAACTTTTTTGAACCGCCTGTCAATTCTGGGGAGTTTTTCTTTGCAAGGTATATTAAAGTCTCAGACGATATAATGAATGATTTGAACAATATTGCAACGACAACTGACCCTGATAATCTTCCAGGTGGTAATGACCTTGTTGTGAAGATGCTACAGCTTAGAAATGATACATCAATCTTTAAAGAAGGTAAATTTGAAGACTTTATAAAATCGCTTATTTCAAATCTTGGTGTTGACTCACAAGGTGCAAAAAACTTTGCAGAAAACCAGAAAGTTATGGTCACCCAGCTTGACAACAGACGTCAGGCTCTATCTGGTGTTTCTATAGATGAAGAAATGACAAATTTAATTAAATACCAGCACGGATTTCAAGCCTCAGCCAGAATGATAAATGCATTTGACGAGATGCTGGATGTACTTATCAATCGGCTTGGAATTGTGGGAAGATAATTTAGTGCTTTGAGGTGAGATAAAATGAGAATTACCAATAATATGATGGTAAACAATTTCCTTATAAACCTTAATAAAAACCTTGCAAGGCTTGACGATTTACAGTACAAGATGGCAACAGGCAAAAAGATTAGATACCCATCTGATGACCCTGTTATAACTGCAAGGTCGCTAAGGCTCAGAACTGACGTTTCTGAAATAGAGCAGCTTCAGAAAAATGTTGATGATGCTACATCTTGGGTTGACATGACAGAAAGTGCTCTTGCGGATATTACAGAATCTTTGCAAAGAATCAGGGAGCTTGCAGTCAGAGGGGCAAATGGGACAAACACCAAAGAGGACATGGCTCAGATTGCAAAAGAGGTCGTGCAGATAAAAGAGCATATAATTCAGGTTGGGAATACAAACTATGCAGGAAGGTATATCTTTTCAGGATTTAAAACAGACACAGCGCCGCTAAACTCTGATGGGTCTTTTTCTGACACAGGTGATTTTTCGTCAAGTGGGGGTTATTCAGTTGACCTTGCAACAGGCAAGAATATAATTAAGTATGAGGTTATGAAAGCAAACTTTATAGAGATAAACAAAACAGCAAATCAAGTTTTCTACATCCAAGGAGAGACAGATGTGAATAAAGGTAATATGTTTAAAGTATTAGATAATTTAATTAATGCATTGAACAATGGTGATGTTAGTACTGTTAACTCTCTTTTGAGCGACATAGACAGGCACATAGACAATGTTGTTGCACAGCGCGGCGATGTTGGTGCGCTTCAGAACAGGCTTGAACTTATTAAAAATAGGCTGAGTGATGACAATGTAAACTTTACTACTTTGCTTTCCAACAATGAAGATGTTGATATGGCAGAGATAATAATGCAGCTAAAGACCGCCGAAAATGTTTACAGAGCAGCACTTCAAACAGGTGCCCACATTTTGCCACCAACACTTTTGGATTTTCTAAGATTCTAAATAGCATTGGGAAGAAAAACTTGGGGAAGTGCTAAAAATGCAAATTGCAAGGATTCAAATTCATCAGGAGTTCGTAAAGGTAAAACTTTCCCAGGAACATGTAAGAGTAAAAATTAACCAAGACAGGTGCTGGGAAGAGGTAAACCTTGGCTCAACAGATTACCTTGTTCGAAAAGCTGCAAAAGAAGGATATGAACAGGTTTTAAGATATATACAAAAGACAGCTGAAAACGGCAACAGACTTGCCAGAATTGAAGATGGTGGAAATCCTATAATTGACATATGTATAGAAGAAGCTTTCCCAACCTATGACTACAATGTTGATGTAATACCAAAAAGCCGCCCAGAGATTTACTTTGAAGGTGGCAAGGTTTATATAGATTTTGAGATGGGTAAGGTTGATGTGAGAATATGAACGGGAAAGAGGTTATAGTAGATAAGATAAGCAAAATAATGTTTAGGATAAAAAGAATAGAAAGATTTAAAAGTATTGCTTTTGTAGATTTTGAAGATAATCGCTATTTAAAATTATAAAAAGGGAGAATAAGAAATGGTAGTTCAAAAGTCTAAAGTCCAGTCAAGGGTATTTGGAGAGCTTGAAGTAAATGAAGAAAATATAATATCCTTTGAAGAAGGTATTCCTGCATTTGAGAACTTAAAAAAATTTGTCATCATAAAAGAAAACGAAAGTCCATTTTACTGGCTTCAATCGGTTGAAGACAAAGATATTGCCTTTGTAATAATCAATCCTTTTGAAATAAAACCAGACTATGAATTTGATATGAGCGATGAAGTTTTGAAAAAGCTTGAGATACAGTCTGAAAGCGATGTTGCAGTTTTTTGCATTGTTGTAATCCCGGAGGATGTAAAACAAACAAGGGTAAATCTCAAAGCTCCAATTATTATAAATGTGAACAAGAAAAAGGGTATGCAATATCTTTTAGATGATGAAAGGTATCCTCTGAGATATTACCTCTTTGAAAATTCAAATTCAAACCCGCAGAAATGAGGTATATAAAAGATGCTTGTTCTTTCGCGAAAAACTGGCGACCAGATCTTAATTGGAGAGGATATAATCATAAAAGTCATCAGCATAGAAAAAGATAGCGTAAAACTTGGAATAGATGCCCCAAAAAATATAAAGGTTTTGCGATATGAGCTACTTCAAGAGGTAAAGAGCGAAAATGTTGAAGCGTTGCAGGGAAGAGAGAGACTCAATAAGATTAAAGATTTAAAGGAGATTTTGTTCGATGAGCAAGGATGAAATTGAAAGAATCAAAAAAGTTAAGAAGAATTCCTTATGGCAGGTCGAAACCTGCCTTTTTTATTTTTTGGGATTATTTTATTTGGATAGGCTCAAAATTTTAAAGTATACTTTAAAAAATTAGCTTGAAAATACAAAGTATACTTTATATTTTTGGGCTAAAAATTAAAAGTATACATTACAAAATGCAAAAATATTTTGAAAGCAAAGCAGAGAAGATATATATCTGACCCAGCTATTAGAAATACAGTTTTGATGATAGATATCTTTTTACCGACAGCAAAGAACTTGGAATTATAGTTAGTGAAGAAAAAATTTTTCTTTACCCTCTAAACTTTTAAAACCGTCTTACCGATAATCTTATTGAAAACAAAATAAAGCTTCACAGGGACGTGAAGCTAAAAAATTAAATTCAGGGAGGGTGTTTTAAGATGCGTATTAATAATAACATTCAAGCGCTTAATACTTATAACAGGTTGACAATCAACAATGATGCTTTATCAAAATCACTTGAAAAGCTTTCATCTGGTATGAGAATCAACAGAGCGGGCGATGATGCAGCAGGCTTGGCAATTTCAGAAAAGATGAGAGGACAGATCCGTGGTTTGAACCAAGCACAAAGAAATGCTCAAGATGGTATATCATTGATTCAAACAGCTGAGGGAGCACTTAATGAGATCCATTCAATCCTACAGAGAATGAGAGAGCTTGCAGTACAATCTGCGAACGATACCAATACAGCTGATGATAGAAATGCTCTACAACTTGAAGTTGAGCAGTTGATAAACGAAATTGACAGGATTGCAAATAATACTGAATTTAACACATTAAAGATTGTATCGGGAAGTTTTGCATCAACTGCTTTGGTATTTCACGTTGGTGCAAATTCGTCGCAAACTATAACGTTGACTATATCAGCTGTAAATGCTTCTTCTGTCGGGGTAAGTGGAGTTGATATTTCTACTCAAACTGGTGCAGATGCTGCTATTTCTACGATTGATAGTGGTATCAAATATATTTCTGAGTTGAGAGCTAAACTTGGTGCTTATCAAAACAGATTAGAGCATACAATTAATAACCTAGGAACATCTGCAGAAAACTTGACTGCTGCAGAAAGCCGAATTAGGGATGTTGATATGGCGAAGGAAATGATGGCATTTACAAAGAATAATATATTAAT
>NZ_APGP01000035.1:0-1503 GCF_000404025.1 Caldicellulosiruptor sp. F32 | reverse complement strand
TTTATGGCAAAATCAGGCATAGTAGTGGTAGAGAAGATTTACTTTTCAGAATTAAAATAGACTATAAAATGACTTCAGAATGGGGTTATTTCCCAACTCGTTTTTTTGCATGGGGAATAGAACAGGTAGCATATTGTAGTGCAAATCTGAAAAAGCTAATTTTAGTGGATTATAAATCCAAAAAAGAAGGTTTATTGTAAGCAAATGCCAGAGGAAATAGAATATATTAGTGTAAATAAAGAAAGAAATGTGTTTGTTATTGCAACTCAAAAAGGGCTGTATCTTCTAAAGTCTCAACCTGCTTCAAAAAATAAAGAGTCTTCTGCGAATAACAGTTTTATATTAAAACAAGTTGCAAAGGGGTCATTTTGCTGGCCTGTTCTATCACCAGATGGAAGATATATAGCTTGTGGAGAGAACGATAATAAAGAAAATGAACTTGCTACATCATTGGTTGTGATTGATTTAAATAAAAATATCAAGAAAAAATTGCTTTCCGAAAGATTTGGAGATTTGCCAATCAATAATGTATATAGAATCATTTACTCTATTGCATGGAGCAGGGATAGCAGATATGTTGCTATCAGCACTACAACTCCTGCTGATCCAGCATGTATTTGGGTTTCAGTTGCAGACGTGTTAACAGGGAAAATAACAGAGTTTACGAAAAATACAGGGCTATGTAATCCACCGGGTTGTTTTACTTCCGAAGATAAGTTTATTTTCTCGCAGGGTGAACCACAGTATAAAGGATTTGGCGATTATTCTACTATCAAAGAACCTTTTAGAGCGAAATTGGTTTTTCTTGATTTTAAGAGAGGAAATTTAGAGTTTATAGAGGAAATTTCAAAAGATTTGAATGCATACTGGCCTATTTATGTAAATGGAGAAGTTTATTTTCTTGATAAAAACTCTTTTTTGACATCTGAGGGTTGTACAATTTATAAACTGGAAGGTAAAACAGTTAAGCGTTTGTTCGAAGTTAATGGTAACTTAGTGAATTATGATGTTATTAAAAATTAATTTTTCATTTTCGACAAAATTTAAATATTTGAGACTATGTAAAGTATAAGGACCTCCTTCTTGGTAAGAACCAGAATATAAACAAAAATATCCAAGAGGGAGGTCTTTTGTTATGGAAAATGTTTTAACAAAAGAGCAGCTCTTAGAGTTTATAAGAAAAAACAATATTCAGAGTGTAAGTGATATTTACGAAAGTTTAAAAGATTTGTTTAAGGATGTACTTCAGAGTTTTTTAGAAGCAGAGGTTAAAGAAACTCTATGTTATGAGAAATATGATGTTAAAAACAAATAAACTACTAATTCTCGAAACAGAAATACTCATAAGACTGTAAAAATAAGATTTGGAGAGATGGAAATTAATATTCCAAGAGACAGAGAAGGTGAATTTGAACCAAAGATAATTCCTAACTACAAAAGAAATGTTTCTGAAATTGAAGATAAAATATTAACTGCTTCTACAGAAGCAGTTAAAAACCAGAT
>NZ_APGP01000034.1:0-26574 GCF_000404025.1 Caldicellulosiruptor sp. F32 | reverse complement strand
GTAGTTTCAGTACTCTTTCCTGACCTATTGGAGAGTCTTGGGCTGGACGACGAAGGTGACATTGTACATGTTCCAAAGTATATAGAAATTACTGCTGATTGTAAGAATTTTGAGCTTTCTCCAATCTATATGGTTGCGACAAATAAGCTGCTTGATATAAAAGATGTAAAAGAGATTGATTCGTTTGATAGCTTACAAAAGGCAATTAATACACTTTACACATCCAGTGAAAAAATCCTTGAAGGTGCTGTGAAACTATCTGAGGGCGAAAAAGAGTTTACTTTAAATTTTGAAAAGTTCACAAATGGTTTGAAACTTTTGTCAGACGGGTCAGGTGAGCTTTACAAAGGGGTAAAGAGTCTTGAAGCTGGGGCTGAAAAGCTATACGATTCTTCAAAGCAGCTAAGAAAAGGTGCAAGTGAACTGGTCAAAAACTCACAAAAACTTTATAAAGGTGTTGCAGAATTTGGAAATGGAGTTTATGAGTATACCTATGGAAGTTCACAGTTTTCTGACGGTGCAATTAAAATAATAGATGGATACCAGACCTTGTTTGTAAAGAACAAAGAACTTTTTGATGCAGTAAAGAAGGTATCTTCTGGGCTTGATTTGGCTACTTCTTCACAGAAAGATTTGGAGGCTGGATCAAAGAGGCTGCAGGATGCAATTCAAAATGTTCTTGAAGGGACCAAAAAAGAGCTTGAGGTTTTAAACATTGTTTATAATGGATTTGACACAGTTATTTCTGGCTTGCAAAAATTAGAGAGCATCCCTGTTGTTAAGGACATAGTTACAAACCTCATAGCAGGAATTGACAAGCAAAGGCAGGCAATAAAGGGGTTGATTGATTCAAAACAGGCAATGATAAATGGTCTTTCACAGATTCTTGACAATGTGAAAAAGATGTCTCAAGGGCAAGAAAAGTTAAGCACAGCTTTGCTGCAATTAAAAGATGCACAGGCTAAAATTGCAAGCTCGTCTGATTTGATTGTGCAAAATCAAAAACTCTTAGATCAGTCAGCAGCAAAGCTAAAAGACAGCAAAAAAGCTTTGGATGAAGGAGCAAAAAAACTTTTAGCCTCAAAAGAACAGCTGGTAAGCGGTACAAAAGCATTTTGTGAAGGCACAGCAAAACTTGACAGTGCAACAGCGCAGTTTGTCTCTGGCACAGAAAAGTTAAAAGATGGTGCAAAACAGCTTTCCGGCGGAATGGAAAAGTTTGATGAGAATGTAAAAATGGTTTATTCAGCTTCAGAGAAGCTTTTGGAAGGCTCGAAAAAACTTGAAGATGGGACAGTAGCTCTTAGCAATAATTACCGAAAATTTCACAATGAAGGTATAAAAGAGCTCTATTCAAAAACAGATGAGGCATTGGGGAAACTTGATGATATAAAAGATACTTTGAATGAGCTTAAAGAATTTTCGCAGAGTTATAAGACATTTTCTGGTATTTCGGATGAACTTGATGGTGAGGTAAAATTTGTTTTAAAGACAGATGAGATAAAGGCAAAAGAAGAAAAACAGGTTTCAAAAGAGGTAAAAACAGCAATAAAGTTTCATGAAAAGAAAAGTTTTTGGAAATGGCTTTTGGGGCTTTTGCACATTCAGGTAGACTGAGGCAAAAGCCCTCTTTTTTTTATTTTGTTTGATAATTAAAGCTTCTATGGTATATAATTCTGTATAACACATATATAACTTAGAAAGAGGTGCTTTGTTTTGGTATCTAATCTCAAAATCATATTTATGTGCATTACACTTCTTCTTTCAGTAGGCCTGCCAATTGTATTGGCTGTGATTGTTTTAAAGAAGTACTCAGGAGTTTTGAAATCGATTTTAATAGGAGCATTAATATTTTTCATTTCTCAGGTTGTTCTGAGAATTCCGATACTTCAGATTTTATCAAAACAAAGTTACTTTGTAGAATTTTCCAAGCATTACATTGTATACTCTCTCTTTTTGGGTCTGACAGCTGGGATTTTTGAAGAGGTTGGAAGATACATTGGTTTTAGGGGGTTTTTAAAAGATAGGCTAAACTATCAAAACGGTCTTGCTTATGGGGTTGGGCATGGTGGGATTGAATCAATCTTTCTTGTTGGGATAGCCTATATAAATAACATTGTGTATTCTTTTTTAATTAACTCTGGCAGTTTAGATATTCTTTTGAAGGGCAAGGTTTCTCCTGAGGTGATTAGGTCTATAAAAAGTGCACTTATTGAAACACCTGCTTCGACATTTCTTCTTGCCGGCTTTGAAAGAGTATTCACAATGGCAATTCAGATTGCTCTTTCGCTTTTGGTTCTGGTGGCTGTTAAAAGAAAGAGGCTGTATTATCTTGCTCTTGCGATATTGCTTCACACAATCATTGATGCCCCTGCTGCATATATGGCATTAGTAAAAGTTAATATATTTGCTATTGAGTTTGTAGTTTTGCTTTGGGCTGTGTTGAGCCTAATTTATATAATAAAGTGGAAAGACATTCATAGAATACAAGAAAGCTAAAAGGGCTGAAAGAAAGGTGTGTATAAAAAAAAGGGGTGGAGCTGATGGGTGAGTTTGTGTCAAATGTGGCAAGGCTTTTGGATGAGACAAAAACAAAAGAATTTTTGGCAGGCGTCCAACAAGGTATTCAACAAGGTATCCAGCAAGAGAGAATAGAGACAGCAAAAAGAATGATTCAGTTAGGAATTTCATACGATGTCATATCCAAGGCGACCAACCTAAGTATTGAAGAGATTGAAAAAATAGCGCAGGAGAAGATTAACTAAGGTCCAGAACAACTTAAAAAAACTTTATTGTTTGTTGTAAAATTAAATGTAACGATAAAAGAAAGTATTGAAGCCTTAATCAATTGATAATTTTCAGTTTCTTTTAAAAAATGTTGTATTTAATATTACAATTTAGATAGATTTGGAATTTGAAAAAGCTTATTGTTATCGATGATTTAAAAGAGGTATAATAAAAATAGCATTGACTTTTTGCAATGATTGTAATTTTACAAAAAGGAGAAAAGTATGAGCACTTATAGAAAGTATGATGAAGGATACAAGAAATTGTTTTCTAATAAAGAGAATCTAATTTGGTTTTTACAGGATGTTTTAAATGAAGAAAGATTTAGGAGAATAGAAAAGAATGATATAGAGATTATTGCAACTGAGTCGATAAATAAAAAGTGGCAAAAGAAAAGCTCAGACATAGTATATAAGATAAAATATAAAGATTCTTTCTTTTGTTTGACCATTGAATTTCAAAGTAGAGAGGACAAGAGAATTTTACACAGATTATATGAATATATGCATCTCATTCAGATCAAGAACAAAGTAAATGGTGAAATACCAGTAGTTGTGCCAATTGTGCTGTATAATGGTATAAGTCATTGGAAACCTAATGAACAGTATAGCGAAATTATCCTATTTGCAGAAGATTTTTCTGAGTACGCACAAAATTTCAAGGTGATATTCTTAGATATCAAAAGTATACCCGAGGAGAAGTTAATTAGTGCATCAAACGTATTAGCAATAGCAATGTACATTGACCAAGTATCTAATAATCCTGAAAGGGTGCTTAATAGAATATTGAATTTAAGAGGAAAAATACATCTTAACTGGGAACAGAGAGAAGAATTAGCTGATTGGTTGTATGAGGTTATTTTAAGGTCTTATGGTGTTAGTGAGGAAGAAGCAGAAGAAATGTTTAAAAAATCAGGATTGGAGGTGGATGAGATGTTTTCAAGCACAGCAGAAAAGATAAAGCAAGGAATTGAAAGAGAAAAGAAAAAAATTGCTAAAGAGGCAATGAAGCAAGGCATGAAGCAAGGCATGAAGCAAGGTATGAAGCAAGGTATGAAACAAGGTATGAAACGCGCAATGAAATTAATCGCAAAACAGATGCTAAAAGATAATCAACCTATAGAGCTTATTTCAAAGTATACGGGTCTTACACCTGAAGAAATAAAAAAATTGAAGTAAGAACAAACTATGGTTCTTATAACTTAAAGTTTTTTGTTGAGTTTGATTTTCTTGCAAAGCTTTTTCCAAAGTGCTATACTAAAAAGTGAAAAATTAAATATCTGGTTTTAAGGGGGAGCTGAGCGGGGCAAAGCTCGGCTGAGAGTAGGCACTAAAAAATCCCTGTGCCTTGACCCTTTGAACCTGATCCGGGTAATGCCGGCGAAGGGAAGAAAGGTGCAAAAAATAAAAGCCTTTAATGCTATAAAGTCCGGCATTAAAGGCTTTTTTTGCTTATATAAAAGCTTATTCAGACGCGACCAAAAAAAGAAGCTGCCGGCAACAGGCAGCTTTTTGTTTTAAGAGCACTTTAAGACAATTTTGAGCTTGCAAAAAGCGTGTAGGGTAGGTGAGAACTTTGCTTATAAGAGTAAATGACAAAGAAATGGAGTTTTGTGGGAACATCTTAGATCTTGTGCTGAGTTTGAATCTCAATCCTAAGACCTGTGCAGTTTTGGTAAATGGCGAGATTGTAAAGAAAGATGATTGGGAAAGCTTTGTTTTAAAAGATGGTGACTATGTTGAGATTGTAAGCTTTGTTGGCGGCGGCTAAAAAAATTAAAAAATCATATCAAAAACAACTATGCTACAAATCAATCACAAAAATTATAAAGAAAGGTGATGTTGTATGTTTGAAATAGGCGGCAAGAGGTTAAAATCAAGGCTTTTTGTTGGAACAGGCAAACTTCCTGACTATAGCCTAATTGAAAAGATGTACTATGAAGCTGGCATTGAGGTTTTTGCTGTGGCTGTTCGGCGAATAGGTCCTAACACTAAGCATACAAAAAATGTTTTAGAGTACATTCCGAAAGGTGCCACAATTATGGTAAACACATCAGGTGCACAAGACCACAAGGAAGCAGTAAAGATTGCTATGATTGGAAGAGAACTTACAGATTCTGACTGGGTAAAGGTTGAGATTGAAAAGGACACTAAATATCTTTTCCCAGATAATTTTGAGACGCTAAAAGCTTGTGAAATCCTTGTAAAAGAAGGTTTTAAGGTATTTCCTTACATCTACCCTGATCTTAACCTTGCAAAAGAGCTTGAACAAATTGGAGTTGAAGCAGTCATGCCGCTTGGCTCGCCAATTGGGACAAACAAAGGGATTGGTTGTGAGGTGCTTTTAAAGCCTATCATAAACGAGATAAAAATCCCTGTAATAATTGATGCAGGGATTGGAAGACCATCTCACGCAGCACAGGCAATGGAAATGGGAGCAGAAGCTGTTTTAATTAACACTGCAATTGCAACGTCAGCTGATCCTCTTAAGATGGCAATAGCGTTTGCAAAGTCAGTTGAGGCAGGAAGGCTTGCTTTTGAGGTTGGAATTTTGAAAGAGTATGAGTATGCTCAGGCATCATCACCTTTGGAGGATTTTATAAGCGGCTGAAAATTTTTTAAAAAAGAAGGTGCTGTCAAAATGGTCAGCTTTTTAAAAGAGGCAGAAGAACTTTTTGAAGAGTACAAAGACTATGCTCCTTCTCACAGGGAAATTTGCGAGATTATAGAGAATAAGGAGTTTTTGACAAAAGAGGATTTGGCAAAGCTTTTGAACGTCAGCAGTAAAGAGGATATAATGCTTATGGCGAAGAAAGCTCAAAAGCTTACACGCGAGAACTTTGGCAAAGTTATTCTTCTGTATGCTCCGCTTTACATTGCAAATTACTGCCAAAACGGTTGTGTTTACTGTGGATTTTCATGCAAGAAAAAGTATAAAAGAGAAAAGCTGAGCTTTGAAGAGATTGAAAATGAACTCAGAAAAATGAAAGAAGAGGGGATTGACTCTGTTATAATTCTCACAGGTGAGGACAGAATTAACTCTTCGGTTGAATACATTGAAAAAGCATGCAGAATCGCAACCGAGTTTATGTCAGAGGTCTCAATTGAAGTGTATCCTCTTTATGAAGAAGAGTACAAAAGGCTATCAAGCATTGGCGTTGTTGGAATTACTATGTACCAAGAGACATATCAAAGAGAAGACTATGATAAGCTTCATCCATTTGGACCAAAAAAAGACTTTGAATTCAGGCTAAATGCCCCTGAAAGAGCATTAAAAGCTGGATTTCATGAGGTGTGTATAGGCCCACTTTTGGGACTTTCTGAGCCCAAAAAAGATGTTTTGTGTGCAATACTTCATGCAGAGTACTTGCTTGACAAGTTCCCAAAAGCTGAAATTTCAATTTCATTCCCAAGGTTCAGAAGCGCTGGCACAGACTTTATACCATCATACACTGTATCAGACAAGGAATTTATCAAATTTTTGATCATTGCAAGGCTGTATCTTCCAAGAGTTGGAATTGTGGTGTCAACCAGAGAAAGGCCTTCTCTTCGTGATGCTTTGATTGATGTTTGCATAACCAAGATGTCAGCAGGCTCTAAAACAACAGTTGGCGGGTATGCAGAAGAAAAAGATGAAGATGCTGAGGCTCAGTTTGAGGTAGAAGATAGAAGAAGTGTATCTGAGGTTGTAGATGTTATAATTAAAAAAGGACTGCGGCCCGAGTTTACAAACTGGGTAAAGGGTGTGAAAAGTGCATGAGCTTATTTGACCTTATGCTGAAAAACTACTTTGATGAAAAGATGCTTGAAAAACTCTCAAAAGTGAAGATTCTTATCATTGGCTGTGGTGGGCTTGGTTCTAACATTGCAGTTATGCTTGTAAGAAGTGGTGTTAAAAACCTTACAATCGTTGATTTTGACAAGGTAGATGTTTCAAATCTCAACAGGCAAAACTATTTCTTCTACCAGACAGGGCAGGAAAAAGTGTCAGCGCTCAAAGACATTCTTGAGAAGATAAATCCGTATATAACTGTGAAGGCTCTGAATATGAAAATTGATGAGTCAAATATAGATGATTTGATTTTACAGCATGACATAATTGTTGAGGCGGTTGACAATGAGCAGACAAAAATGCTCATCTTCAAAAAAGCATATGATCATGGCAAGAAAGTTGTTTTAGCCTCAGGCGTTGCAGGGTTTGGCGATTGTGAGAATATCAAAATAAAGCGTGGTAAGAACTTTTCAGTTGTGGGCGATTTTGTGACATCAATCAAAGAAAAAAAGCCTCTTGCACCAAAGGTAATGGCAGTTGCCGCAATGCAGGCTGATGAGGTTTTGAGGATGGTGAGTGAGCTTGAGTAAAGAAGAGAAGCTGCAGCTTTTTAAAAGCTACAACATCTATGGCTTGACAGCTGAGAAATTTTCAAATGGAAGGTCGAATATAGAAGTTGTAAAGGCAATGCTTGAGAGTGGAATAAAAATAATCCAGTACAGGGAAAAGTACAAAAGTCTAAAAGAAAAATATGAAGAGTGTCTGCAAATCAGAAAACTTACCAGGCAGTATGGTGCGCTTTTGATAGTAAACGACCATGTGGACCTGTGCCAGATGGTGGGGGCGGACGGTGTTCACTTGGGGCAGGAAGACTATCCAGCAAAAGAGGTAAGAAAAATCTTAGGAGAAGACTTTATAATCGGTGTTACAACCCATACAAAAGAGCAAGTTGAAAAAGCAGTTGAAGATGGGGCTGACTATATTGGTTTGGGTCCTGTGTTTCAGAGCTTTACAAAAGACAAGCCACATCCGCCGATTGGCCTTGAGATGGTCAGCTGGGCAGCAAAAAACTGCAAGATACCTTTTGTTGCAATAGGTGGAATAAAAGAGCACAATCTAAAAGATGTGCTTGAGGCGGGTGCAAAGTGCGTCAGCCTTGTGACAGAAATTGTAGGTAGTGATGACATTTCACAAAAAATAAAAAGGCTTTGGAATACTATAAAAGAGTTTGAAAGGAGCTGATTTTGTGATGAAAACCCAGATGACATATGCAAAAGAAGGAATATTTACACGCGAGATGGAACTTGCAATCCAAAATGAAGAGATAGATAAAGAAGAATTCTTGCAAAAGGTTGCAGAGGGCAAGATTGTCATTCCTGCAAACAAGAACAGGAAAAGAGACAAATATTTTGCAATTGGAGATGGAACATATGTAAAAATCAATGTAAATATTGGCGTGTCAGAAGCATGTCCGAATTTTGATATAGAGGTTCAAAAGCTTGAGATTGCCAAAAAATTTGATGTTGAATCTGTGATGGATTTGTCAAGCGGGCTTGACGCTTCAAACTTCAGAAAATACATTCTTCAAAACTATGACTTTATAGTAGGGACAGTTCCAGTTTACCAGGTTGCATCAAGGCATGATGACATTACAAAGGTTGACAGCAAAGAGTTTATAGAAGAGATTGAAAGGCAGGCAGAAGAAGGAGTTGACTTTTTCACAATACATGCAGGGATTACAAGAAGGACTTTAGAGAGATTTGAAAAAAATGATCGTCTGCTAAAGATTGTCTCAAGAGGCGGTGCACTTTTATATAAATGGATGATGGCAAACCGAAAAGAAAATCCGCTCTATGAACACTTTGACGAGATTCTAAAAATCTGCAAAAAACACGATGTCACAATCAGCCTTGGAGACAGTCTCAGGCCCGGCGCGGTCTATGATGCAACAGACGCGCTTCAGATAGAAGAGCTTATAAACCTTGGAGAGCTCACCAAAATGGCCTGGAAAGAAGATGTGCAGGTGATGATAGAAGGGCCAGGGCACATGAGAGCAAACGAGATTGCAGCAAACATGGTAATTCAAAAAAGGCTTTGCCACGGTGCACCGTTTTATGTCTTAGGGCCTCTTACAACAGACATTGCAGCAGGGTACGACCATATCTCAGGTGCGATGGGTGCGCTCATTGCAGCTTTAAATGGAGCAGATTTTCTGTGCTATGTGACACCTGCTGAACACCTGCGACTTCCATCGGCAGATGATGTCAAAGAAGGAATTGTTGCGTTCAAGATTGCAGCGCACAGTGCTAATATTGCAAAAGGCTTTAAAAAGCCACTTGAAAAAGACATTGAGATGTCAATTGCAAGGCGTGACCTTGACTGGGAGAAGATGATAAGCCTTTCGATTGACCCGCAAAAGGCAAGAGAGTATAGAAGCACATACCCTTCCGATACATGCTCTATGTGTGGAAGGCTGTGTGCTGTAAAAAATTCAAGGGACGAGGCAGTACTGTAAAACATTAAAAAAGATAGTTTGATGGATTCAATACATTTTACAGGGGATGAAAAATGTGAGAAAAGTTCTTGTAATTGCTGGATTTGATCCTTCTTGTGGAGCTGGCATTGTGCTTGACACAAAGGTTGTAAGATCACTTGGCGAGTTTGCAGCCTCTGTAATAACCTGCTTGACAGTTCAAACTACAGAAAGGGTCTATGATGTACTTCCCATAGACCCTGATTTTTTTGAGTATCAGCTTCAAAAGATAATTGAGGATATAGAGCCAGATAGCGTCAAGATTGGACTTTTGGGAAGTGAAGAAATAGCAAGGGCTGTGCTGAGGAATATAAGAAGGTATAATCTCAAAAACATTGTGTGTGACCCAGTTTTGAAATCAACAAGCGGTTTTGAGTTTGGGAAAGATAAGTTTGTCGAGTTTTTGAAAAGCGAATTTTTAAAAGTTTGTAGCGTTATCACACCAAACAAAACCGAGGCAGAAGTCATTTTTGATATGAAAATTGAAAATTTGGGAGAAGATATTTTAAATTCTATTCAACAAAAAATGAATAAGATAGGTATAAAGTCATGCGTTTTAAAAGGTGGGCATGTTGATGGCCATCTTGCAGAGGATGTTTTGATAACACAAACTGAAATTTATAGAGTTTCTGCTGGAAAGATAGGCTCAACAGACAACATTCACGGCACTGGCTGTGCCTTTTCATCTGCGTTTGCTACTTTCCTTGCAAAGGGATATAATATGTATGATACATTAAAACAAACAAAGGATTTTGTTTCAAACTTGATACACAATTCAATAAAGATAGGAAAGGGAAGACTTGTTTTAAATCCTTAAGAATACACAGGAAAATTAGCTGAAGATATTAATGGGAAGGGGCATGGCAAGGTGGCAATAAAGTTTGAGCTGATAAAGAAGAGCAAAAAATCCAATGCAAGACGAGGAAGGCTCTACACCCCCCATGGAGTTATTGAAACACCGGTTTTTATGCCAGTCGGGACTCAAGCAACAGTCAAGGCAATTATGCACAGGGACCTGTATGAGATGGGAACTCAGATAATTCTGGCAAACACGTACCATTTGTATCTTCGACCTGGAATAGATGTCATAAAAGAAGCAGGTGGGCTTCACAAGTTCATGAACTGGCAAAAACCAATTTTAACCGACAGTGGCGGGTTTCAGGTGTTTTCGCTCAGCAAGCTAAGAACAATTACAGATGACGGTGTTGAGTTCAGGTCGCACATAGATGGTTCTCGGCACTTTTTCACACCTGAAAAGGTGATTGAGATTCAGAATATCCTTGGTTCAGATATAATAATGGCATTTGATGAGTGTGTACCATACCCTTGTGACCATGAGTATGCAAAGTGGGCTTTAGAGAGAACAGCAAGATGGCTCAAAAGATGCAAAGCTCATCACAAAAACACAGAAAATCAGGCTCTGTTTGGGATAGTACAAGGCTCAACTTACAAGGACTTGAGAATAGAAAGTGCAAAGCGCACAGTTGAAGAAGACCTTCCAGGCTATGCGATAGGCGGGCTTTCTGTGGGCGAGCCAAAAGAGCTCATGTATGAGATGATAGAGGTACTTCACCCACTTTTGCCAGAGGACAGGCCACGATACCTCATGGGTGTTGGAACACCAGACTGCTTGTATGAATCTGTCATTCGCGGTGTTGACATGTTCGACTGTGTATTTGCAACGCGAACTGCTCGAAATGGAACAGTTTTCACAAAAGAGGGCAGGATGATTATAAAAAATGCTCAGTATGCAAAGGACTTCAGACCCATTGAAGAGGACTGTGACTGTTACACATGCCAGAACTTTACCCGCGCTTACTTGAGGCACTTGATTAAAGCTGAGGAAATCCTTGGTGCAATTTTGCTTTCTATCCACAATGTAAGATTTTTGCTAAGGTTTATGGAAAAGCTGAGAAAGGATATTGAAGAGGATAGGATATAAAAGCAAGAAAATAATTAAAAAAAAGGGAGGTATAGAAAAGTTTGTTGCTACACACCTCCCTTTTTTATGTTTATCGCGCATATTTCATCATTGCAGAAACAATTTCTGGATATACCCATTTAAGAGTTTTTCTATCTAACAGTCCAAAGTTTTCTCCATTTCCATAAAAAGCGTTATTGTCCCACCAACAACATGTTATACCCCTTGCCCTTGCTGCTCTGACATAGTATGCTGCAAATTCAACTCTTGATTGCAAGTTGCCATTTTTATCTCTTGCTCCAAATTCACCTATCACAACAGGTATACCTTTACTTACAAATTTGTCGTACAGTTTGTCCATGAAATAGTCAATATCTCTGCGACTTTCTTCCGAATTTACACTCCATTCAGAAACACTTCCTGACTCGTTGGGTGCCTGTAAGGCAAAATTGTATGGTCTGTAAGCATGAACAGAGATTATGATTCTGTTTTTGTATTTTGAGCTATCTTTTGGAATTTTGAATTCATCAATAAGGACATACTCTGGAGCGGCCGCATATCCTGGTACCATAAGATAACGGGAAACATTATTTCCACCGGTTGATCTGACAGTATCTACAAAGACTTGATTGAGCTTGTTTATTGCTTCCACAGCATCTCTGCATTCTGGATTGTTCATATCAAGCCACCATTCAAATCTTGAACCAGTAAGTCGGGGTTCATTTACTGCTTCAAAAATTAAGTGATCATTGTAATTCTTAAATCTTGTGGCAACTTGAGTCCAAATGCTTTTTACATATTTTATAGAAGTTTGCAAATGTTGAGAGTTAGGATAATAATATCCCGGCATGATATCATGGTGAATATTTATTATTACATACATCTTGTTTTTCATTGCGTAGTCAACAACTTGCTGAACTCTATCGAGCCATCTTTTGCTTATGGTAAAATTACTTCCTGTCACATGGTTATGCCACGAAACTGGAATTCTTATTGTGTTAAATCCTGCTTTTTTTACAGTATCAATCATTTGTTTGGTGGTTTTTACACCACACCATGCTGTTTCATACAAAAGTTCATCGTCAAAACTTGGATTTTCAAATGCCGCATCAAATGTGTTTCCTAAATTCCATCCTATCTTCATGTCTTTGACAAATTTTAATGCAGCGTTGTTTGGGATTTTTCTTGATGCAATCTTTATTTCTGGAATTTTGGCTCTGTTACTGGATGCTTCTGAATCAGAGGAATTACCTAAAGAGAAACTAACAAACGTCAGACCAGTCAAAACTGCACACACTGTGGCAAGTATCCTCCTCTTGTTCACTTCTTAAGCCTCTCCTTTCATAAGGATTTTTCTTACAATAATTAGTATAGCATAAAATTTAGAGAAAAAATTAAGTGCTTTGCAAAAGCATATTAAGGAAAATTTACATTGCTGTATTTAATTGTACAACTATTTAGAAAATAGGATACTATGTAATAATGTTCTATAACATAGAAAAATTAGTTAAGATAATAATAAATGGTTGACACAGTCTGCTACTTCTTTGCTTTTTACTACGTTGCTTAATATTAGCATATAATTCCATAAAATACTTAATTTTTGCCACCAAGAATTATTGTTATTAAGCTGTATTATTTTTTGTTCACATTTGCTAAATAAAATAAATTTTTAGTAAAGGGCACTTGGTGAAGACATATTTACCACCTAATTTATTACAGAAAAGAGAATAGAAAGTACCTACATTCTTAAGGATGTCCTCAAGAAGTAACGTAGGAAACTGAAAAACGTGGGAAGAGACCAGAGATTTCGAATCTATAAACTTTGTTTTTACATC
This sequence comes from Caldicellulosiruptor sp. F32, assembly GCF_000404025.1. Taxonomy (NCBI): domain Bacteria; kingdom Bacillati; phylum Bacillota; order Caldicellulosiruptorales; family Caldicellulosiruptoraceae; genus Caldicellulosiruptor; species Caldicellulosiruptor sp. F32. The sequence continues at coordinate 13,724 of NZ_APGP01000034.1, read as the reverse complement.
TCTCAGCATGAATCTATTGCCAAATATTCGTCATCTGCTCTATGTGAATTTTCAATTACTCCCATAAGATGTTTTGCTCTTGGTGGAATAGGATTTAGTTCTACTCCTAAAATAGAAAACATCTCATTCCACTCCTTTAGCTTTCTTTCGCTTCCTCCGCAAAATTCTTCTCCATTATCCAATCGGATTTTTATTGGGGTTCTCAACATTATGTGTTCTTAGCCATAAAGCAACCAAGGATATAAACATAAAGCCAAAAGTAGATTATAGTTCATAAAAGTCCGCTGTAAATCTTGTTCTTGTTGCAACATCTATCATGTTCCACTCATAACATGGTAAATTATATTTTTTAATGTGTTCATATACTTCTTTTGGAAGACTGTCTTTATTCTGCAAGATGCTTTGTATCAAGCTGGAATTCGGAAAAAGGAATAAGAGTCTCATAGTCATACAAACTTCTTTCTCCTTTTTTTGTCTTTCTTGTTTTTCTCGGTACAGCATTTCTTTTAAGAATTGACTTTATCGTGTTTTCGCTTATTTTAACCCCGTATTTCTAGACAAATAAAGTAAAAGGACGTCTGTATTCTCCAATCCTGTTCTTTTAGCCTCTTGGGAAATAGGCTTTTCAAGCTCAGAAGAAAGTTTTTTAGGACAAGTTTTAGGTTTTCTTGATTTATCCTCAAGGGGACCGTAAATTGCTCTTCTTATAGTAGCTCTTGATACACCTAATATTTTAGCAGTTTTTGATACGTTTTTGTTATTTACTTCAAATACTTTTCGAATTAATTCTCTTGTTTTTTCGGGCAGATTGTTATTTCGTGATATGATATAATATTCATAGTAGGCTGCCCTCCCATCCTGGTAGTTTTTGAATGTTTATTTTGAGTGGTAGATTACACTTTTTAATTATATTCATATCAGGATGGAGGCAGCCTCAATTCTTTTTATAACCTTCTTCTTAGTATTTTCGCACATTCTTTCGCTGGGTAAATATCTCTACACTTATTCGAGAAAAAAAGAGGAACAATAATTGACTTAATAATTTCAACAATTTCCAGCGTAATTCAAGCTGTTCCTCCATTTGTATTGGCTGTGCTGATTTTATTTATTTTTGCTGTGAGACTAAGAGTGCTTCCCATTGGCGGTGCTTATCCGGTTGATGTTGAGCCTTCGTTTTCAGTTCAGTTCATTTTAAAAGTCTTGCATCATGCAATTGGGCCTATGTTTGCGACAGCCATTCCTCAGATGGCAGCTTGGACGCTTGCAATGAGGGGAAATACATCACAAGTAATGGAGGAAGATTATATTAGGTTTGCTCAGGCACGTGGTTTGAAAGATTCTGTAATTGCAAATAAGTATATAAAAAACAATGCGATGCTACCACTGGTTGCCAGCCTTGCAATTTCAGTAGGTTACATGTTAGGAGGACATACACTGGTTGAGTCTATTTTCAATTATCCTGGTATTGGATTTTATTTTGGAAAAGCAATTGCTGTGAGAGATTTTGGGCTTTTAACAGGTTTATTTTCACTGATTGTAATTGGTGTGATTGTTGCTACCTTTATAGCCGAGATTATATATGCATTAATTGATCCAAGGGTGAAGCTAAAATGAAAAATAGGAGATTTTCAAACTTTTTTTATGACTATATTCAGCCTATACTTACAAATAAAAAATCTCTAATTGGCTTGATAATACTTTCTTTTTTTATTTTAATGGCAACCATAGGACCATTAGTAGTTCCATTAAATATGAATTCCAACTTTGCAGAAAGGTACCAAAAACCTTCACTCAAACACCCATTTGGTACAGACTATTTCGGTGTTGATATATTTCAGCAAATTGTTCATGGATCAAGGTCTGTAATCTCGCTTACATTGCTTGCGAGCTTATTTGCAGTGATTATAGGTACAATTTTCGGTGTTGCTCGAGGATACATTGAGGGAATTGCAGGGAAGATTTTAGATGCGGTCATAACTGTATTTTTAGTCATTCCTTCATTTCCTGCACTTTTGATTTTAGCGGCGATATTTACAAATGCTAAATTGAACGCTGTTGAAATTGCTCTGCTGGTTGCTATCTGGTTGTGGGCACCGCTGGCAAAACAGATATCAGCTCAGGTACTTACCATCAAATCAAAAGAGTTTATAGAAGCATCAAGAATGCTAAACATGGGGCTTGGCTACATACTATTCAGTGACATTGCAAAGCTGTTAATACCTTATATCTTCATAAATTTTGTAACGCAGATAAAAAGTGCAATGGAATTTTCAATAGGATTGATGTTTTTAGGGCTTGCAAAATTTGATCCTACCCATTGGGGGATAATGCTAAATTATGCTCTGTACCAAGCAGGGGCATTATATACACCTAAGGGGTTTCACTATCCATTTTTTATAATCCTCAATATTGTGCTGCTGATTTATGGAGGAATATTACTGGCTCAAGGAATTGAGGAAGTGTTTAATCCTAAACTTCGGGGGCATGAATAAAGATGAATTGTTTGTTGAAGGTTTCTAATCTCAAAGCAATTTATTTAGTAAGAGAAGGTACTATCAAAGCAACAGATGACGTGTCGTTTGAGATTTTTGAGAATACCGCTGCAGCAATTGTAGGGGAGAGTGCGTCGGGCAAAAGTACAATAATTGAAGCAATGACAAGAACTTTACCACCCAATGGAAGAATTCTTGCAGGTACTGTTGAGTACCAAGGAAAGGACCTCTTAAAAATTACCGAAGAAGAGCTGAGAACAATCAGATGGAAAGAGATAGCGCTTGTTCCTCAAGCTGCTCAGCAATCGTTAAATCCTACTATGAAAATTATTGACCATTTTAGAGATACAATCCAAGCCCATGGGATAAACTGGAGTAAGGACGAATTGATAAGTAGAGCATCAGAGAAGATAAGAATGGTAAGACTTGATCCTGAAACTGTACTTAATGCTTATCCTATGCAGCTTTCAGGTGGTATGAAACAGCGGGTGTTGATAGCGCTGGCATTGCTTCTTGAGCCTAAAATTCTAATACTTGATGAACCAACTTCTGCTTTAGATGTTTTAACCCAGGCACATATCATTCAGCTGCTAAAGGAGCTTAAAAGGAAACTTAATATTACACTTATTTTTGTGACTCACGACATTGCAGTTGCAGCCGAACTTGCTGACAATATTTTTGTAATTTATGGCGGATGTTTGGTGGAGTGCAGTCCAACAGTTGAAATTTTCAAAAATCCTAAACATCCTTATACCAAAGGACTAATAAATTCCATTATGGCAATTAATGCTGATATGTCGAAAATAAAAGCAATCCCTGGCGACCCACCAAGTTTACTTAATCCTCCTTCTGGATGCAGATTCCATCCGCGATGTGAACAAGTAATGGACATTTGCAAGAAAGTTAGACCACCACTTGTTCAGCTTTCAAGTGGAACGAAGGTAGCATGCCATTTGTATGAAGAAGGAGGATATGGAGAATGAGCGAAATTGCCATAAAAGCACAGAATGTAAGTAAAATTTATTCTCAAGGATTATTCAAGAAAAGATATAAATTGGTCCTTGATAATATAAATTTAGAAGTCAAAAAAGGTGACAGATTAGTTATTATTGGCGAAAGTGGTATGGGAAAGACTACACTTGCAAGAATATTGGCAAACCTTGATGCACCATCATCTGGTGATGTATACTGGTTTGGGACAAGTTTAAAAGATGTAAATGGAAATGATTACAAACATTTGAGAAAAAAAGTTCAATATGTTCATCAAGACCCCTATGCATCTTTGCATCCATCAAAGACCATTTTTAAGATAATAGCTGACCCGTTGAAAAAGTGCCAAGGTCTTACAGGCAGAAAGTTAGAAGAAAAGGTCTATGAGCTTTTAGAAATGGTTGGCCTGATGCCACCTGACTATTTTTTTAATAAATATCCACACCATTTATCTGGTGGTGGACGCCAGCGACTTGCAATTGCACGTGCGCTGACTGCACAGCCTGAGATACTAATTGCTGATGAACCTATAAGTATGATTGACATGTCGCTAAGAGCTGCAATAATAAAGTTATTAAAAGACCTAAATGACAAACATAATATCACTGTCATACTCATTTTACATGATATTGGAGCAGCAAGGTATTTTACTTATGAAAAAGGTGAGATAGCAGTTATATATGGTGGCAGAATTGTTGAAAAAGGGACAAGTGAAGAGGTAATAACAAGACCCATTCATCCTTATACAAAAGTACTTATTAGTTCGAGCCCTATTGCGGATCCAGAACTGGCAAGAAACAGAGAGATCGAACAGCTAAGGTCGTACGACCCACCGCTAAGGGGGCCTGAGACAAAAAACTGTCCATTTTCACATGCATGTAACTATTTTGTTGATAAATGTTTGAGCATCACACCTGAACTTGAGAAGGTAAATGCGGACCATTATATTGCTTGCCATGTTTTTAAAGATTAGATTGAGAAATTGATGGAGATGAGAAGATGCAAAAGTTTTATTTTTTTCTTTCAATGATTATAATTGTATTATCACTAATTTGGCTACTTTATTTTAGAAAAAACGGATTAGAATTTACATTAGTGATATGTGCAATGATGATTGCAATTGTCAATATTCTTACTTTAATTTGGATAACTAATAAAAGGAAAAAACCTTAGGTGAGCTGTCAACACAAAGACGGCCTTTTTATTGTTATAGATTATATAGATTTTTACTAAGGTCTATAAAAAAGCTAAGATTAGGATATTGAAAAGAATAGGATATAAGCTATGGTTAATTATTTACATTTAGCTTACTTGATATTGTAATTTTTTCTGAAATTGTAACTATTCCATTGGCTGAAATAAAACAAAACCATAACAAAGCATGGTTTTTATATCTTAATGCTACTTCGAAAGGGATGTGTAACAAAATAGTTCCTAAGATAATAAAGCATCCTATTAGAATTACTGGTTTTAAACCTCCTCTCTTTATTGTTAGCATTATTAATTCCAACAAGGAGGTAAATAAAACAATGTAGTAATAAGTATCAAAGATAAGTTTTGCAGCCTTATTATTTTGTGAAAACTTTAGCTTTGCTCTTGAATTTTTTGGTTGAGCTCCTGCAGCGTAATCATAAGATTCATGGTCAGCATGCCACATTGTAATTACTTTATCAAGGATAAATCTTTTCATTTTTTTGTCTTTTATAATATCTTGTAATCTTTTAATGCCAAGCTCAAAAAAGGTTTTCTGAACTTGTTGGGGACCTTTTTCTTGTATTAATTTACTAAATAATTCAGAATCTTTTTTATTCCATTGACCGTGCGAGGATACATTCAGACCCACATACATGTTCCACCCAATTCTTGGGGTTGCAATTTGTTGTTTAATTTTTGATTCAATAGCAAGATTAATTGAGAATGAAGTCAAGAAATATGCAATAAAAACCGTTAGCACAAAAAAACTTTTTACTATTAACCCCTTTTTTAAATGAATTTTAAAAAAGAAAAAAACATTCTCTCTGTCACTTTTATATTCAAAAAACAAAAGATAAAATACAATAAATGCTATAAATACAATAATGCCATTAGGTCTAATGCTATTCAATATGGCAAATAAAACGCCGATTAAAACGAAATTTAAATATTTATTCTTTATTGGCAGGGTATTGTTCATTGCTTTTAAAAATATCAACGCAGATAATAGTGCTATGGCATTAAATAAGTTTTCTGTACATATTAAGATTGAATAAAAAATTCTGGATGGCATTAAGGTCCAAATTAAAGCAGCAATGAATCCATATTGCTTTTTACTAACTTCTTGCCCAATTAGATAGACAAAAACAACTGATAGTGATGAAAGAACTATGCCTGTTAATTGTGCTGAGAGTATTGATGGGCCAAACAAGCGAAAAACAAAAGACAAAAAGGTAGAGAACGCAATTGTATGCGGGAATACTGCTATATAATTTGGGATAAATATTTTTCCATTAAGTAAATTTTTAGCTATCAAGTAATAAGTTAAAAAATCAGAGTTAGGCATAATTTCAGAAAAAAATATTAATGGTAGTGAAAGTAATGTTGCAGTGATAAACAATGTAACCAATATGTATTTGTCATTGAGCTGAGAAATATTTATTTTGCTATTTACTAATACAAGAATTATGCTTCCAATAAGTACTGACATTAAAAGGAGCAATCTTGATAAAGGTTTTGGGATTCGAGTAGGTAGTATGTAGTCTATGTTTCCATTAAGAAAATTTTTTTCAAAAACATACAATACAAAAAGAATGTTAATGACGTATACGAAATAAATTAAGGTGTTTTTTAAAACTTTTGAAGTTATATTAACCATTTTGATTTTTTCCCGCCTTTCAATTATTTAATACTTGTTTTAAGTATTTATGTTTAGCATATTTTGACAAAAAATTTTTCTTTCTTTTATTTTTTATCAAAAGAGGCTGCCGCTTTATACTTAAAATTTGAAGTTCTCAAGAAACTATTATATAATATCTTCAAAAGTTATTAAAGGAGCTGCAAAAAATGCCACTGAGAGTATACTTTGTAATCCCCTGTTTTAACGAAGAAGAAATGCTGCCTTTCACAATTCAAAAGATGGGTGAAAAACTGCAAGGCCTCATTGAAAAAGGGCTAATTTCTGATAAAAGCAAAGTTGTCTTTGTTGACGATGGAAGCCGTGATAGAACATGGGATCTAATCAAAGCTGCTGCAGAGGATAAGAGATTTTTGGGGGTCAAACTTTCGCGAAACTGTGGGCATCAAAACGCCCTTATGGCAGGAATGAGCTATGCTGTAAAGTTTGCTGATTGTATAATTACATTGGATGCAGATTTGCAGGACGATATCAATGTCATTGATGAGTTTATTCAAAAGTACAAGGAAGGCTATGAGATTGTGTATGGAGTGAGAAGCAGCAGAAAAACAGATACGTTTTTCAAAAGGTTTACTGCAGAAGGCTTTTATAAACTAATGAAGGCATTTGGAGTTGAGATTGTTTTTAATCATGCTGATTACAGGCTCATGAGTAAAAGAGCAGTCCAGTATCTTTTGCAGTTTGAAGAGAGAAACTTGTTCTTAAGAGGTATGATTCCATTAATTGGCTTAAAATCAACAGTTGTCTACTATGAAAGGTTAGAAAGAGTAGCAGGGAAAACAAAGTATCCACTCAGAAAAATGCTATCTTTTGCTTTTGAAGGGATTACATCTTTTTCGGTAAAGCCCATAAAGTATATCACAACAGCTGGTTTTTTGATGTTTTTGCTAAGTCTTGTAATTCTTATATATGCGATAGTACAGAAATTAAGAGGACAAGCTGTTACAGGCTGGACTTCGCTTACAATTTCAATTTGGTTTATAGGCGGGCTTCAGCTTGTTGCCTTAGGGCTCATTGGTGAGTATATTGGCAAAATTTATAAAGAGGTCAAAAGAAGACCTTTATACTTCATCGAGGAGATAGCGGGGGATGAATAATTTTAGCTATTTTGTAGAAAAGATAAATTTGTACAAAAAGCAAATAGTCCAGCTTGTGAAATTTTCGATAGTTGGGGTTATAAATACGGCAGTTGACTTTGCAGTATTTTTTCTTTTTTATTTTGTCTTTCATATCAGTTACTCACTCAGTCAGGTTTTTGGGTACACAAGCGGCATGATAAATAGCTTTATAATGAACAAAAAGTGGACATTTGAAGACAAAACCACCGGCAAAGTAATAATTACAAAGCTGTTAAAATTTGTGATTACAAACCTTGTTTCATTAGGATCTTCAATTGTTGTCTTAAAACTTTCAAAAACCTACCTATCAAATTCAATTTTAATCGCCAAAGTTCTTGCAACTCTTTGCGCTCAAATGATAAACTATTTATCGTATAAGTATTGGGTATTTAACAAATTTTGAAAGGGTAGGGTATGTGAATGCAAAATACAGTAGGAAGACTTGACACATTTTTTAGATACATTGTTGTAGTGCTTTTAGGATTAGCCATTGTTTTGTCATTTCAGTTTCGGATAGTTGCTCTTACACATAAGAAAATAAGTTTTGTTGTGATGGTTATTCTTCTTTTGTCAGCTTTTTTAATCTTTAATATTTGGCTTTTTATATTTCGAAAACTGGCAAACAAAAAACTCGCTATACTCTTGTTAATTCTTGTTATAGCAGCTCCAAGACTTATATGGATTTTTTTGATGCCAACAAAGCCGGTTTCGGACTATTTGTGTTTTTATTCCTATGCCCAAAAAGCTTCTCAAGGCTTTTTAAAAGGGTATGACATGACTTTTACACTCTTTAGGTTCAGATTTGGATATTCATTAATTTTGGCACTTGTTTTCAAGATTTTTGGAAGCAGCGTGATTGTAGGAAAACTTTTCAATGTGTTTCTTTCAGTAATTTTAGGACTTATCATATATTTTACTGTTGACTATCTTTTTGGCAAAGAAGCAGCCACATATTCAGCAGTTTTGTATGCCTTCTGGCCATCGCAGATAATGTATAATTCAGTTTTGGCGTCTGAACACCCGTTTATTGTGTTTTTTGTGCTGGGGCTGTATTTTTTGTTAAGGGCAATAAAAGAGAAAAAAGCCATTTTGGGCATATTTGCAGGAGTCCTTGTGGGAATTTCAAATCATATAAGACCTGTTGCTGTTGTGATCATAATTGCGATGGTTTTCTTGTTTGCACTAAAAGCTCTTTGTAAAGATTTTAAAATCTTAAAAAGTGCTATCTTAAGTATAATTTCATACGTTATTACATTCTATACAGTAGGATATCTAATTTTTAGTCTCACAGGCATTCCAGTGTGGAAAACCTCAATGGGGCTTAATCTCATGATTGGTACAGACTATACAACATATGGTATGAACAATCCTAAACATTCTTTGTTTGTTAAAAAATATGCTTATGATTTTCAAAAGATGCACGGTGAGGCTATGAAAATAGGGTTAGAGAGACTTAAAAAAGAAACAAAAAAATTTATTGCTATTCTTCCTCGCAAACATGCTATTATCTGGGGCGATGATAGCTTTGGGTATTTTTGGAGCACTTTTAAGGTTTACAAAACTACACATTTTGTAGATCTTGTAAAGAGTCATCCAACCATTTTCTATATGTTCTCTCAGCTATACTACTATGTAATTTTGATTTACATCATTTTAGGGATTCTCTCATCTATAAAAAATGCCAACAAAGAAATTTTTCTTTTTTTAAATCTTATATTCCTTGGCTATGTTGTATTACACATATTTTTAGAAGTTCAACCTCGTTATCACTACCCTGCAATTTTCACACTCTTTTTGTTAAGCGGTCAAGGAATAAAGTGGCTGAGAGAGAAATTGAAAAGATTTTAATACTGTTGATAAAATTCTCTTGGCCCAAGGTCAAATGCCTCTACGTTTTTTTTTAATACCAAAAACCTTCTTATATCAAAGCACAGGCTGCACTTGTGAAGGTAGCTCTTTTGAGGCTTATATCCAAAGTTTTCTTTAGCAAACCTGAAAAGCTCATGAATACCTTTTGTGTAGAGCATATTTACAAAAAAATACTTTTTGTCATCAAGATCTTTTCCCAAGTCATCAATAGAAATTTTAAATCCCACACATGGGTTTGGGATAAAATTTCCAAAAAGGTCCATATGAAAATGAGTCTTGCTGTTTAATTCATGGCAGGGAGATGAGTTTTCGAGTATTTCCTCAATACTCTTTTTTGGGAAGAACTCTTCAAAAGTTTTTATTGCCCTTCCATTTAACGTAAGGTAATAGCGCAAAGGTAGCGATTTTACATAGTTTTCTCCAAATGTAGCTATGTACTCTGAAAGTGAGTGTGTTTTTTCAATATCAAATCTCTTTATCTCAGGCAAAAACCCTTCTATCCATGGGAAGATTTCAACCCCAACTTCTTTCAAAAGATTTATTAGCTTTAGCACTTTTTTGAGTGGAATGTATTCGTTGTGAAATGGACTAATTGATACCAAAATAGTTTCTATTCCAAGGCTTTTTAGATCTTTTAGCTTTTGCTTTGCCTCTTTTTCATTTTCCACCCATGATGCGTTTGTCTCAATGTACTCTATGTACACTCCATTTTCATTTGCCTTCTCTACAACCTTTTTAAGACCTTCAAAATTCAGAAAAGGCTCACCACCGCCTATATGAACAGAGTAAACTCCAAACTTTTTTAAGGTCTTAAAGACCTTGTCTGCCATCTGCGGAGTTATATACTCTTTTTTCCATGAAGGTGAGCTGTTGTAAAGACAATGCCTGCACCTTGATGAGCAGAAGTAGTTTGTTATAACCCCACCAGAGATAAGTCTGTCAATTTTAAGACTGTTAGTTGAAGCTGGCATAACTTATACCTTCCCCTCCTTGTGCTTTTCAAAAATGCTTGTCTTTTTTTGAAAACTATTATAATATTATTATGTTAGTTTTAGATTAAAAAATCAAATTGATAGGTAGGAGGCAAAAGAACTTTATGAAACTGTTTAATCTTTTGTTTGAGGTAGCTTTTGCGACAAACAACGCTCAAAGCTCATCAAATCAGGCACCAGCAGGGGCTACATGGGTGGTAGTCTTTACCCAGCTTATTCTTCCGTTGATTTTGATGTTTGCTATCTTTTATATCTTTATAATCCTTCCGCAGCGAAGAAGAGAAAAACAGTTCAGAGACATGATAAATTCACTCATTGTTGGTGATGAGATAGTAACAAACGGTGGGATTGTTGGAAAGATTGTGAATATCAAGGATGACATCTTGACAATCGAGGTAGGGGCTGACAGGGTAAAGCTAAAGGTTTACAAATGGGCTGTAAAGGAAGTTTTGAAGAAGGCTGAGCCAAGAGATTAAAGAGCAAAAAAATACCATAAACTAAAAGAAGAATGGTTCTGAAGGGTGTTGGCTTCAGAGCCATTTATTTTTAGATAAAGGATTTATTTTTTCAAGAAGGAGTTGAGAGTACCATTACAATTTCTGAGCTTCTTTCACTTCTTGAAAAGTATAGTCTTAAGCCAAATAAAAAACTTGGTCAAAATTTCTTGATTGATGAAAACATTGTAAGAAAGATAGTGAATCTTGCAAAGATTGATCAAAAAGAGGTTTTGGAGATTGGAGCAGGACCTGGTACTTTGACCACATTCCTCTCTCAAAAGGCAAAAAAAGTATTTGCTGTTGAGATTGACAAAAAGATTTTGAATGTCTTAAAAGAGGTTTGCCAGAATCTCTCAAATGTAGAAATAATAAACCAGGATTTTCTTGAACTTGATGTTAAAAATTTAACAAGTGCGCAAAAACTCTGTGTTGTTGGCAATCTACCGTATTATGTAACTTCACAGATTCTATTCAAGTTATTTGAGGAAAGAAATTATATAGAGTCATTTACAATTATGGTTCAGAAGGAAGTTGCACAGAGACTTTTAGCAAAACCTGGTTCAAAGGACTATGGGATTTTGACAGTGGCAATGAACTTTTATTGTAAAGTAGAAGACTTCTTTCATGTTAGCAAGAATGTCTTTTTTCCAAGACCTGAGGTTGACTCAACTGTTTTGAAGGTAAGCTTCAAAGAAGATATTCCTGATGTTGATGAGAAAAAGTTTTTCAAGATAGTTCACGCTTGCTTTTCTACACGAAGAAAAACCATTTTGAACTCTCTTTCAAATTCTCTTGGGATTGAAAAAGCAGAACTAAAGAATATATTGGAAAAAGCTTCTTTGCAGGAAAATTTGAGGGCAGAGGATTTGAGTTTGGACCATTTTGTAAGACTTTACAAAGAACTTGAAAATATAATTTAAAATTCCAAGTCAAGTAAAAAGGGCTTTGCAACAATTGATATGTACAATTTCATTTTTACACATCGCCTTAATTTTTTATTTTGACATTTTCGCTTAAGTTAAGGTATAATATAATACAAACTGCAATTATACAGAATAAAACTTGCAAGGTGGTGGAGAAAAGGTGGTAGAGGTGAACTTGCATCCGTCTGTGTATCAATGGATTGACGAGATGGCAAAAATTACAAAGCCAGACAAGATTGTCTGGATAGATGGATCTGAAGAGGAAAAAGAGAGGCTCATTAAAGAAGCTCTTCAGACGGGGGAGCTGATGGAGCTCAACCAGGAAAAGCTTCCAGGGTGTTATCTTCACAGAACACATCCGAGCGATGTTGCAAGGGTTGAAGACAGGACATTTATCTGCACTCCAACAAAAGAAGAGGCAGGTCCAACAAACAACTGGATGGACCCGAACGAGGCTTATAAGATGCTCTACTCACTTTTTGACGGTTCAATGAAAGGTCGAACAATGTATGTTGTTCCATACTTGATGGGACCTGTTGGCTCGCCATACTCAAAAGTAGGCATTGAGCTGACAGATAGCATCTATGTTGTACTTAACTTAAGAATCATGGCAAGAATTGGTGATGTTGCGCTAAGACATCTTGGCTCTTCTCCTGACTTTGTAAAAGGACTTCACTCAAAAGCAACACTTGACCCAGAGAAGAGGTACATCTGTCACTTTCCACAGGACAACACTATCATGAGCGTAAACTCAGGATATGGTGGCAATGTCATTCTTTCCAAAAAATGTTTTGCGCTCAGAATTGCAAGCTACTTGGGGAAAAAAGAAGGCTGGATGGCAGAGCACATGCTAATTGTTGGAGTTGAAGACCCAAGCGGTAAAGTAACATACATCGCAGGTGCGTTCCCAAGCGCATGTGGAAAGACAAACCTTGCAATGTTAATTCCGCCAGAGCCTCTCAAAAAGCTTGGATATAAGGTTTGGACTGTTGGCGACGACATTGCATGGATGAGAATAGGCGAGGATGGAAGGCTTTGGGCTATTAACCCTGAAGCAGGGTTTTTTGGAGTTGCACCTGGCACAAGCTACAAGACAAATCCGAATGCGATGGAGACAATAAAGAGAAATACTATATATACAAATGTTCTTTTAAAAGAAGATGGAACAGTTTGGTGGGAAGGTATGGATGGTGAGCCGCCAGAGAGAGGTATTGACTGGCTTGGAAGACCATGGACAAAAGACAGTGGTGAAAAGGGTGCTCACCCCAATGCAAGGTTCACAGCACCAGCTGCACAGTGTCCGTCAATCTCAAAAGAGTGGGAGAACCCAAAAGGTGTGCCAATTTCAGCTATCATATTTGGTGGAAGAAGAGCAAAGGTTGCTCCGCTTGTATATGAAGCGTTTGATTGGCAGCATGGTGTATATGTGGGTGCAACAATGGCATCCGAGACAACAGCTGCAGCAATGGGTAAGGTGGGTGTAGTTCGTCGCGACCCAATGGCAATGCTTCCATTCTGTGGTTATAATATGGCAGACTATTTTGCACACTGGCTTGAGATGGGTAAAAAGATTCCAAAACCTCCTAAGATCTTCCATGTGAACTGGTTTAGACAAGACGAAAATGGCAAGTTCATTTGGCCAGGTTTTGGTGAGAACTTGAGAGTGCTCAAGTGGATAATCGAAAGATGTGAAGGTAAAGTAGGAGCAAAGGAAACACCAATTGGATATGTTCCATATGTAGATGATCTTTACTTAGAAGGTCTTGATATAGACAAAGAAACTGTAGAAAAGCTTCTTGAGATAGATAAAGACCTGTGGCTCAAGGAAGCAGAAGATGCAAGACAGTTTTTAAGCCAGTTCGGAGAAAGACTTCCCAAAGAGCTCATTGAAGAGAACGAAAAACTAAAACAAAGGCTTTTAAGGTAAACAATCACCAAATTCAAGACCTCCTT
>NZ_APGP01000033.1:0-3217 GCF_000404025.1 Caldicellulosiruptor sp. F32 | reverse complement strand
TTGGCAAGTGAATAGGGTAAGGCTGGTAGTAGGCGGATGATAGATATTCGTCTGTGGAGGTCAAGCGAGTGAAGGGCGCAGGGTGGATGCCTCGGCACCGGAGCCGATGAAGGGCGTGGCAAGCTGCGAAAAGCCACGGGGAGCCGCAAGCAGGCGTAGATCCGTGGATTCCCGAATGGGGCAACCTGCCGGGTGGAAGACCTGGCATCGCATGCTGAATCAAGTAGGCATGCGAGGGGAGACCGGGGGAACTGAAACATCTTAGTACCCCGAGGAGAAGAAATCAAGATGAGATTCCCCAAGTAGCGGCGAGCGAAAGGGGAGGAGCCCAAACCATCGCAGGCGGCAAGTCTGTGGTGGGGTTGTAGGACAGGAGCGCGAAGCCACTTGAGGCGCTTAGCCGAATGGTCTGGGAAGGCCAGCCGTAGAGGGTGACAGCCCCGTAGGCGAAAAGCGCAAGTCAAGTGGTGCTTCTGATCCTGAGTAGCACCAGTGTCGTGGAAGCTGGTGTGAAGCAGGGGGGACCACCCTCCAAGGCTAAATACTACCGGTGACCGATAGTGGACGAGTACCGTGAGGGAAAGGTGAAAAGAACCCCGGGAGGGGAGTGAAATAGAGCCTGAAACCCTGTGCCTACAAGCAGACGGAGGGGGCGACAAGTCCCTGACGTCGTACTTATTGAAGAACGGTCCGGCGAGTTACTTGCGCATGCGAGGCTAAGGCGCGAGAGAGCGCTGGAGCCGCAGGGAAACCGAGTCTGAAGAGGGCGATTGAGTATGCGCAAGTAGACCCGAAACCGGGTGATCTACCCTTGGCCAGGGTGAAGTGTGGGTGAGACCACATGGAGGCCCGAACCGGTCGTCGTTGAAAAGGCGTCGGATGAGCTGAGGGTAGGGGAGAAATTCCAATCGAACCCGGAGATAGCTGGTTCTCCCCGAAATAGCTTTAGGGCTAGCCTCAAGGTGTAGCCGCTGGAGGTAGAGCACTGACTGGGCTAGGGGCGCAAAAACGTTACCGAACCCTATCAAACTCCGAATGCTGGCGGTGGAACCTTGGGAGTCAGACCACGAGCGATAAGGTCCGTGGTCGAGAGGGGAACAGCCCAGACCGACTGCTAAGGTCCCGAAGGTGTGGCTAAGTGTGAGAAGGATGTTCAGTCGCGAAGACAACCAGGAGGTTGGCTTAGAAGCAGCCATTCCTTTAAAGAGTGCGTAACAGCTCACTGGTCGAGCGGCTGGGCGCCGAAAATACTCGGGGCTTCAAGCCACACACCGAAGCATCGGGTTTAAAGCCGAGGTAATCGGCTTTAAGCGGTAGGGGAGCGTTCTGCGGCAGGGAGAAGCCCAAGGCGAAAGCCAGGGTGGACGAGGCAGAAGTGAGAATGCCGGAATAAGTAGCGCGAGGCAGGTGGGAAGCCTGCCCGTCGGAAGCCCAAGGTTTTCTGGGGAAGGCGAATCCGCCCAGAGTTAGCCGGGGCCTAAGGCGAGGCCGGAAGGCGTAGCTGATGGGTATCAGGTTGATATTCCTGAGCCACCTGCCGGAGGTTAACCTACGGGGCGGGACGCAGGAGGAGCAGGCAACCGGGGTGTTGGTTGACCCCGGCCAAGCGGCGAGCGGGGGTGTGTAGGCAAATCCGCACGCCCATACAACCGTGAGCCGTGATGGGGAGCCGAAGTTATAGTAGGCGAAGTGCCGCGCTTCACACTGCCAAGAAAAGCGTCGCGTAGGCGAAGGCAGGTGCCCGTACTGGAAACCGACACAGGTGGGCGAGGAGAGTATCCACAGACGGACGGGTGAAGCACCGCTAAGGAACTCGGCAAACTGACCCCGTAACTTTGGGAGAAGGGGTGCCCTGGGTGAAGAGCTCAGGGTCGCAGGGAATAGGCCCAAGCGACTGTTTATCAAAAACACAGGTCTCTGCGAAGCCGAAAGGCGAGGTATAGGGGCTGACGCCTGCCCGGTGCTGGAAGGTTAAGGGGAGGGGTGGAAAGCTCCGAACCGAAGCCCCAGTGAACGGCGGCCGTAACTATAACGGTCCTAAGGTAGCGAAATTCCTTGTCGGGTAAGTTCCGACCCGCACGAATGGCGTAACGACTTGGGCGCTGTCTTGGCGGTGTGCCCGGCGAAATTGTGGTACCAGTGAAGACGCTGGTTACCCGCGGTTGGACAGAAAGACCCCGTGGAGCTTTACTGCAGCCTGGCACTGTGTTCTGGTGTGCTCTGTACAGGATAGGTGGGAGGCAGAGAAGGGGAGGCGCCAGCTTCCCTGGAGCCGGCGGTGGGATACCACTCTGGGTGCACTGGGGCACTAACCAGACACTCTGAACCGAGTGATGGGACACTGCCAGGTGGGCAGTTTGACTGGGGCGGTCGCCTCCTAAAGGGTAACGGAGGCGCCCAAAGGTCACCTCAGCACGGATGGAAATCGTGCGGTAGGAGTGCAAAGGCGGTAAGGTGGCTTGACTGTGAGACCGACAGGTCGAGCAGGGACGAAAGTCGGGCTTAGTGATCCGGCGGTATCAAGTGGGAGAGCCGTCGCTCAACGGATAAAAGTTACCCCGGGGATAACAGGCTGATCTCCCCCGAGAGTCCACATCGACGGGGAGGTTTGGCACCTCGATGTCGGCTCATCGCATCCTGGGGCTGAAGTAGGTCCCAAGGGTTGGGCTGTTCGCCCATTAAAGCGGTACGTGAGCTGGGTTCAGAACGTCGTGAGACAGTTCGGTCCTTATCCGCCGCGGGCGCAGGGTATTTGAGGGGAGCTGACCCTAGTACGAGAGGACCGGGTTGGACGGACCGCTGGTTTACCAGTTGTTCCGCCAGGGGCACGGCTGGGAAGCCAAGTCCGGATGGGATAAACGCTGAAAGCATCTAAGCGTGAAGCCCACCCCAAGATGAGATACCCCACACCGAAGAGGTGGTAAGGGTCCTGGTAGACTACCAGGTAGATAGGCCGCATGTGTAAGCGCTGTGAGGCGTTGAGCAAGGCGGTACTAATGACCCGAGGAGCTTGACCGAAAAAAACCGGTCTTACCCTATTCACTTGCGAGGCTGCTGAAAAGCAAGAGAATGATGAGAATAGAGAAGGAAACAAATCCGGTGGCGAAAGAGCGAGGGTAACACCCGTTCCCATTCCGAACACGGAAGTTAAGCCTCGCAACGCCGATGATACTGTGCTGGAGACGGCACGGGAAAGTAGGTGGCTGCCGGATTTTTT